>JANMSA010000418.1:0-15742 GCA_031388865.1 Acidobacteriota bacterium
GAGGGCCGAGGGGAGGAGCGTGCTGCGCACGACGTTGCTTCGATCGGTCGGACCCCGCTTCTCCCTCGGCCCTCGGCCCTTGGCCCTCGGCCCTCGACAAAGACATGAACCTCCTCATCACCAACGCACGGGTCGTCGATCCGAGCCAGCAGCTCGATGCAACGCTCGACATCCTCATCGAGGACGGGTTGATCGCCCGTGTCGACAAGCGCATCAGATCTGCGAATGTCGAAACGCTCGACGCGACAGGACTGATCGCCACGCCTGGCTTCATCGACCTGCATACGCATCTGCGCGAGCCGGGGCAGGAACACAAGGAAACCATCGCCTCCGGTACGCGTGCCGCCGTCGCCGGTGGGTATACCGCCGTCTGCGCGATGGCCAACACCGTTCCTCCGAACGACGAACGTGCGGTCACCGAGATGGTCCGTGCGGAAGCGGCGCGGAACGGATGGTGCCGGGTCTATCCCATCGGGGCCGTGAGCAAAGGACTGCTGGGCGAGGAGATGGCCGAACTGGCGGAGCTCCGAACGGCGGGCTGCGTTGCAGTGAGCGACGACGGCAAGCCGGTCTGGAACGCGCAGCTCATGCGCCGCGCGCTGGAGTACTGCTCCATGCTGGGCATGCCCGTGATCGCACACGAAGAGGACGCGAACCTCAATGAGGGGGGCGTCATGCACGAGGGCTTCTACTCGACCCTGCTCGGCATGCGCGGCATCCCGGCGGCTTCGGAGGAGACTCTCGTCGCGCGCGACGTCATTCTGGCGAAGCTCACCAATGCGCACGTGCATATCGCGCATCTCTCTACCGCCGGAGCGATCGACGTGGTGCGCCGCGCGCGGGCGGAAGGCATCAAGGTTACCTGCGAGGTGACTCCGCATCACATCGCCCTCGGCGACGAGGCCGTCCTGAATTTCTCCACGAATCTGAAGATGAACCCGCCGCTGCGCGCGGAATCGCACCGCCGGGCTCTGATGGAAGGCATCGCGGACGGCACGGTCGACGCGATCGCGACCGACCATGCGCCCCATCACTTCGACGAGAAGAATGTAGAGTTCGAGCTGGCCCCCTTCGGTGTCATCGGGCTGGAGACCGCGTTCGCGGTTTGCCATGACCGGCTGGTGCGTGGACAGGTGATCGATCTGTCGCGTCTGATCGAGCTTTTCTCGACCGGCCCGGCTCGCACCTTCAATCTGCCTGGAGGGACCCTCCGGGGAGGAGCGTACGGCGACGTTACCCTGATCGATCTTGGCGCGCGCTACGAAGTGACGAAGGAGTTCGCCTCGAAGGCGGCCAACTCTCCCTTCGTCGGTGAGACGCTCGAGGGAAGGCCGGTGCTGACCATCGTCGGTGGCGTTGTGAAGCACGACATTCGCGTGGATGGCGGCGTGAAAAAGCGAAAACGCAAGTGAGGGAGGCCCTTCACAAGCGGGTCGTGATCGTCGACGACTCGGCCTCGTATTGCGACCTCTGGTCGAACTTCATCATGGAGCGCTATCAGGACGCTGCTGCCGTGGAGACCTACAGCCATCCCTACGACGCGCTGCCGAAGATCGACGACTCGATCGACCTGCTCATCGTCGACCTGGAGATGCCGGGCATGGACGGCAAGAAGTTCGTCGAGTACGCCCGCGCCAAAGGCCTTTCGTCCCGCCGCATCGTCGTGACCTCGTCCCACTCCTCGGATGTCCTCCACCAGCGCTTCCGCATCGGCGAGACCATCGCAGTCATCAACAAGACCGAGCCGAAGCAGCAGGAGGCCTTCCTGATGATCCTCGACTCGATCATGAAGAAGTAACGTAGGTTGTCAGTTCTCGGTTGTCGGTTGTCTGCGCTGCATCGCCCAATGGGCCATGTTGCGGACACGACTTGACGACTGACCAGACGTCATTCGACGTCCATTCACTCTTGTAGTCGGGGGTTGCTTCGCCCGTCAGGCCACTGCAGCGCGGACAACCGACAACTGACAACCGACAACATTCGTATAATCACCCCGTGACCGTGGTCCCTGAACAGGCTGCCCCTGCGTTCTCGCTCAACGACCTGCTGGTCTACATGAGCAAGCAGCAGGCGTCGGATCTTCATCTGAAGCCGATGCGGCCGCCCCTCGTGCGGGTGCAGGGGAAGCTCATTGCTGTCAAGACTGAGCCGCTCAAGCCGGCGGATCTCGAGCGGATGCTCCTGCCGCTCCTGAATCGGGCGCAGAAGGAGAAGTTCGACCAGTTCCAATCAGTCGACTTTGGCTATGGCGTTCCGGGCGTGGCGCGCTTCCGGGCGAACATGTACATGCAGCGCGGGACGGTGGGCGCAGTCTTCCGTCGCATCCCGATTCAGGTCCAGTCGATCGCCGCGCTGGAGCTCCCCGTCGCGGTCAGCGACCTGACCCGCATTCCGGATGGGCTGGTGCTGGTCACCGGCCCAACGGGCTCCGGGAAGTCGACGACGCTCGCGGCGATGATCGTCGAGATCTGCGAGAACGAGCCGCTGCACATCGTCACCATCGAGGATCCGATCGAGTTTCTCTTCCAGGATCGCGTCGCCGCCATCTCTCAGCGTGAGGTGGGCACCGACACGCCCACGTTTCGTGAAGCGCTGCGCAACGCCATGCGGCAGGATCCGGACGTGATCATGGTCGGCGAAATGCGCGACGTCGAGACCATGCAGACCGTGCTCACGGCGGCCGAGACGGGGCACCTGGTGTTTTCCACGCTCCACACCAACAATGCGGCGCAGACGATCGACCGCATCATTGACGCGTTTCCCGCCGACCAGCACAAACAGATCCGCTCGCAGCTCTCGCTGGTCCTGCGCGGCATCATCTCACTGAAGCTCGTCAAGACCATTACGGGCAAGATGACGGCGGCTGTGGAAGTTCTCAAGGCCTCGCCGCGCGTCGTCAAGTTGATCGAGGAAGGCAGTACCAAGGACATTCTGGAGGAGATCGAAGGCTCGGTTGGTCTCTACCGGATGCAGACGATGAATCAGTCGCTCATCGCGCTGCTCGTGCACCAGAAAATCAGCTACCAGGATGCGATGGAGCTCTCCAGCGATCCCGACGATCTGTCGCTGAAGCTTCGCAAGCTCTTTCCCCAGATCGAAGAGCGCGTCCGCCAGGGAGGAGACATGGCCCCCAGTTACTCCGATTTCTCGCAGATCACCGAGCTGATGGACATCAAGCGGCTCTACGAAGAACAGGAAGTCCAGTGGCGCCACCGCCTCGGAGAGAAGGATGAAGAGCTCGAAGGCGCACGCCAGGACCTCGAGTTTCTTCGTGCCCAGGCTGCCCAGAATCAGGGAGGCGACAAACAGAAGGATGAGGAGATCGCGCGCCTCCGCGCCGAGACCGAGCGGCTCCGTGGCGATGCTCAGGCCAAGATCAACCAGCTTCAGGATCGCATCAAGGAGCTGAATCAGAAGCTGAGGGGTGCGGCGCCGAAACGATGATGTTGTGTGTTGTCGGTTCTCCCGGCGGTATCGGCCCGGGCGACAGCTCGCAGACAACCGACAACCGACAATATGACCACTACTCCCTCGAGCCGGCTCGACACCTTCCCGAATCCGAATCCTCAACGCGACTACGAGATCGCGTTCGAGGCGCCGGAGTTCACCTGCCTCTGCCCGATGACAGCCCAGCCAGACTTTGCCACGATCCGCATCCGGTACGTTCCCGACGCGAAATGCGTGGAGCTGAAGTCACTCAAGATGTACCTCTGGTCCTACCGCAACGAGGGTGCATTCCATGAAGCGGTGACGAACCAGATCGCGGACGACCTGCTCGGCGTGCTCGATCCCCGCTACCTGATGGTGGAGGGCGACTTTTACGTGAGGGGCGGGATCAGCACCAAGGTGAAGGTGGAACACCGCAAGTAGTTCGTCCCGTAGTCCGTGGCTCTCGGCTCGCCGAGGTACGGAGCTGCACAGTCTCAGAGGGGCTCGGGCCACGGGCTCCCGTGAGACTGTGACCCTGTGAGGCTATGAACCTCTTGACCACTGGGGTGAAGCTGCCGCTAACGCCGCAGGCGCCAATGCTCGTTCACATCCTCGGCAAACGACGCCGTTCCGCCTCCCAGCCACTCCGTCAACATCTGCACGCTCGTTTCGTCCAAGCCGCCGACGATGGAGAGGCTCGCTGACTCGGCGATGCGCGTGAGAGACTTCTCGAGCTCGGCAACGGTGCGGGCCGAGCGCGCGATGGTTCCAGCCAGGTCGAGGTCGAGCTCCATGGCCATCATGCGCGAAGCCGTCAGCGTGAGCAGCACGGCGGCATTCCAGTTCGAGCGCTGATCCCAGCGGGCAGGGAGAATGAAGTCTGCCATTCCGTGTTCCGCCGCGAGCGCGGCGATGTGCCGTTCCGTCGCGAGATGGATCGGTGCGACGTCGCCATGAAAGAGAGTTGCGTAGCGGTCGTCCGCTGCGGCCAGCTCCAGCGACCGGGAGATGCTCTGCCTGGCCGTCGGCTCGACGTCGATGGCGATGGCCGTGAAGAACGACGCACCGTTGCGCTGCGCTTCGCTGGCCAGGCGCTCCAGCAGCGGGAGTTCGGTCGTGACCGGGTAAATCACCGGCACCGCGACGCCCCACCGCAGCCCTCGCGCGCCCGCGAAGGATTCCGGGCGCGGAGGCCATGCTGCGATGACGACGTTGCCGTTGCCGCGCGCCGCCGTGGTGACGAGCATCTGCGAATCGCAGTGGTTCTCCTCACACCACTCCTGCACTTCCTGGCCGCGCCGGAACACGACTTCCGCATTCTCCGCTGCGTCGATGAGGACAGGTCCGCTGATGGCGCGGGTGCGATCGAGCTCATCACGCACTCGATCGCAAACGGTGACTTCCAGCCGCTCGGCGCCGCTCGCGCGAAGGGAGGTGTAGTCGACCGCCACGGGTGTCGCGCGTCGCGCTCCATACGGCGAGACGGTCGTCGCCGCCCAGAACGGGGGCTCCGGAGCCGAGGTCCGGCGGATGCGGAGCTGCGGCACTTTGCGGTAGAGAATCACGGTTGCGGCCGCAGGTAGGGCGCCACCAGGTTGCGCACGTACTTGGCGATCATGTCGAACTCGAGGTTCACCGGATCGCCGATCCGGGCCGTGCCGAGATTTGTACGACGAAGGGTTTCGGGAATCAGTGCGGCGCCGAACGAGCCCGGGTCCGGCGAGACGATGGTCAGCGATACTCCGTCGACGGCGACCGAGCCCTTGTCGACCACCAGATCCTCATACTCCGAAGGGTAGCTCCACCGGTACACCGCAAACTCCCCCTCCGTCGTCACCGACACGAGCGTGCCGACGGTGTCGACATGTCCCTGGACGATATGGCCGCCCATTCGATCGCCCAAAGCGAGCGCGCGCTCGACGTTGACGTTCTGGTCGATGCCGAGCGAGCCCAGGGTCGTGCGCGACAGGGTTTCGTCTGAGAGATCCGCGAGGAGTGCGCCGTCGCTTTCCGGCAGCACGGTCAGGCATACGCCATTGATGGCCAGGCTCTCCCCGCGCAGGAACGGCACGGCGTCGGTTGTGCGCACGCGCAGCCGCGCACCGCGCTCCATGCGCTCGTAGGATTGGATGATGCCAGTGTCATGGATGATGCCGGTGAACATGATTTCAGCTCGCGGAGTGTCGAAGGCTCAAGGTCGCAATGAGTGGCGCGTCTCTGCGACTTTGAGATCTCCCACTTTACTTCGGCCAGGAGTCTGCGCGGCAAGAACTGCTCCTCAGACGACGAGCGTGGCGGTGGCGGAGCAACCAACGCTGCCGGCCGAGCCGGCCTAGGCCGGGTATGCGGTGATCATCAGATCACGTCCCAGGAGCTCCACGCGATCAAAGCGAAAGCGGTACGCCTCCGTCAACCGGCTCACCGCTTCCCCGGAGAAGATGGCTGGCGCCTCCGCGCCTCCGATGATCATCGGAGCGACGAACAGGATCATCTTCTGCCAAAGTCCACGCCGGATCACCTCCGAGTGCACGATCGAGCCGCCCTCGACGATCACGGACTGGATGCCACGCGAGTGGAGCTCGGCGAACACGAGCTCGAGATCGAGCCTGTTCGAGTAAACGATCGTGGTCCCGCCGTCGATGAGCAGTTGTGAGTGAGGCGGCAGATCGTCGTCGCCATTCAGGACCACGCGTGTCCAGGGAGTCGCATCGCCGGCGAGGCCCAGGCGGCGGGTCAGGCGGGGGTTGTCCGTCTTCACCGTGCCGCTGCCGACGACGATCGCGTCGTACTCTTCGCGGAGTATCAGGCTCTGCTCGCGCGCCGCCTCGGCCGTAATCCATTGTGATTCGCGCGCGACGGTCGCGAGCTTGCCATCGAGAGTCATGGCCGCTTTCACGAGCACGAACGGCAGCTTCTGCGTCACCGCCCAGCAGAACTTCTCATTCAACCGGCGCGCCTCTGCTTCGCGGACCCCTGACGTCACCTCGATGCCCGCCTGGCGCAGGGCGGCGAGGCCCCTTCCGTCGACGAGCGGGTTGGGATCGGACATTGCGATGACGACGCGCGCGACGCCGGCGGCGATGACGGCTTGGGCGCAAGGCGGCGTGCGGCCGTGATGGGAGCACGGCTCGAGAGTCACGAACATCGTCGCACCGCGAGGGTCGAGGCACTGCCGCAACGCATCGGCTTCCGCATGCGCCTGGCCCGCTCGCCGGTGCCACCCCTCGGCGACGATCTCATCGTCGCGAACGATCACGCAGCCCACCATCGGGTTCGGGCTGACGGTGTAGCGACCCTGCTCCGCCAGTTCCAGCGCGCGGGACATGAAGTGCTCGTCGGTCACGTGGGCGATTCTATCGCTGCGCTGTGGTTGTCAGTTGTCGGTTGTCAGTGTGATGCTGTGATCAGTTGTCAGTTGTCAGTTGTCTGCGCGATCTGGCCCGAGGAGCACTCCGCGTAAATTCCGCCAGGACAAGCGCAGACAGCCGACAGCAAGAACGGCCGGGCATCGCTGCCCGGCCGTCGAAAGCAAAAACGAGGTTGGAAGACTAAGGAACCTGCAGCACCCGATACGTCGCGACGACCTGTCCGGTGCGGGTCGGGGTGGAGACGTAGAGCCGGATGCGCTGGCCGCTCTTGACGCGATCGATCGCGGCGCGAAACTCGGCGACGCTGGTGACGCGCTGGCCTTGCACTTCGGTGATCACGTCGCCCTCGTTGATGTTCGCTTCACCGGCCGCGGACACGCTTTTCACGTCCGTCACCAGTACACCGTTCAGGTTCGGAGGAAGGTTGCCGCCGCGACGCATGTCCGCCGTGAGGTTCTGGACCGTCATCCCCAGCTTGTCGCGCACGGGCTCGGCTGCTGGCGTTACGACCTCTTCGGGTTCGCTCCCGTCCTTCGGACGCTCGGCGGTGCGGGCTGTGAACATCTCGCGCTTTCCTTCCCGGATTACGGAGATCTTCACCGAGGTGCCGACGGGGAGATAGGAGATGGTGTCGATCAGTTCGCGGTTGTTGCGAATGGGCTTGCCATCGATCTCCACCACCACGTCGCCGTTGCGGATGCCGGCCTTAGCCGCCGGTTTGTCCGGCTCGACCGACTGCACGAGCGCGCCGCGGGCCTCCTGCAGGTTGAACGCCTCGCGCGTCTCTTCGGTGATGTCGCTGATGGTCATGCCGAGGTAGCCCCGCACGACTTTGCCCTGCTTGAGCTGCGGCAGGAGCATCTTGGCGGTGTTGACGGGGGTAGCGAAGCCGAGACCTTGGGCGCCTCCACGGATGGCGGTGTTGATTCCGATGACCTCGCCGCTGATGTTGAGCAGCGGCCCCCCGGAGTTGCCGAAGTTGATCGCGGCGTCGGTCTGGATGAAGTTTTCGAATGAGCGGGTCTCGTCGCTGAGGCCGAGGGACCGCCCTTTCGCGGAGATGACCCCCACGGTGAGCGTGTTCTCGAAGCTGAAGGGATGCCCGATGGCAATCGCCCAGTCGCCCTTGCGGATGCGATCGGAGTCGCCGAGCCGGATCGAGGGGAGCTGCTGATCGGTGTCGATCTTCAGGAGCGCGAGATCGGTGTTCGGATCGCGCCCGACGATCCTGGCGGTGAGGGTGCGTCCGCCATTCCCGTTCTCGTCGGCGCCGAAGTGGACCTCCACCTTGGTGGCGTTCTCGATGACGTGGTTGTTAGTGACGATGTAGCCGTCGGGAGAAACGATGAAGCCGGAGCCGCCACTGCGCTCGGCGCGCTCATCGTCCTCGCCCTCGCGGTTCGGCGCGCCGCCGCGGCGACGGTGGGGATCGGAAGGATCGGGGAAGAAAAATTCGAAGGGATCGATCCCGGGGCCGCGGCGGCGCTGCTGCTCGCTGGCTTTCACGATCTCGGTGGAACGGATGGAAACGACGGCCGGCATGACGCGCGCGGCTACGTCGGCAAAAGACGGAATGGTGACGGCTGGGACCGCGCTGCCACTTGCTGTCTGGATTGTCTGCGCGTTCGACTTCTGCATCAGCCCGAGGTCGGCGCTGATGAGGATTCCGAAGGCCACCGATGCGATGACGATCGCGATCGTCGACAGGATTCGCTTCGTGGATTGACTCATAGGTCTTGATTTTCTCCCTGGGGCTGGCGAGCCCCCGTGTGCAGGTATCGTAAGTGCCACCACGGGGGTCTCATTCCCAGTCCGAAGAGTGAGACGTGGAGCGTTTGCGAATGTTCCGGCCGGCTGCGTTACGTTTCGCCAAACGAAAAAGGCCCTCGCGCGCGAGGGCCTTCACCGGGGAGTGAGCTGGCGCTTGCGACGCGTGTCAGCCGACGCGTCGCCGGCCGACGATCATGCGATAGACGAACAGGAGCAGCATCGCGCCGATGATCGACCCGATCCATCCCGCCGTCTTCGTATCCCGTCCCATGATCGCCTGCGCAAGGAAGCCGCCGACGAAGGAGCCGGCGATGCCGAGCAGGATCGTCACGATCCATCCGCCCGGATCCCGTCCGGGCATGAGGAACTTCGCGATCGCGCCGATTACCAGACCAAAGAGAATCCAACCAAGGAATTCCATAGCGCTTCTTCCTCCTCAAATTCAAGCCGGCGCAAGGGCGCCGGACGCTCCCTACTGAGCAGGAGGTGTGCCATCCCTGGGTCGGTTTGGCGGTTGGCGCGACGGCGGAGTGTGCAGTAGGCAGTAGGCAGTCGGCAGTGCGCAGTAGGCAGTACGCAGGAGCAGCGCGTCAGCTCGTGGGTGGGCGGGCTCTCCCCGCCTACTGCCTACTGCCAACTGCCACCGCCACCCGCCAACCAACTCAGGTATCTTGGCCCCGTGCAACGCATCGGCATCCTTACCGGCGGCGGCGACTGTCCTGGCCTCAACGCAGTGATCCGCGCCGCCGCGCGGACTCTCATCCGCGATCACCACATCGAAGTCGTCGGCATCCAGCTGGGGTTTGAGGGATTGCTGACGAAGGCCATCGTTCCGCTGACGCTCGAGAGCATCCGCGGGATCCTTCCCAAGGGCGGCACGTTGCTTCGTACGACGAATCGCGGCAATCCCTTCGAGTATCCCGATCGCGCGGGCGGGTGCGTCGATCGCTCAGCGGAAGTGGTGCAGAACATCCACGAGCTGGGCATCGACGCCATCATCGCCATCGGTGGCGACGGGACGCTCAAGATTGCACAGCGCCTTGCAGACATGGGCATTCCCATGGTCGCCGTGCCGAAGACCATCGACAACGACCTCGGCGCCACGGACTACACCTTTGGATTCCAGACCGCCGTGACGGTGGCCACCGAGGCGGTGGACCGGCTGCACACGACGGCCGAGAGCCATGGCCGGGTGATGATCCTGGAGGTGATGGGACGCAACGCCGGCTGGATCGCTCTGTACTCGGGAATCGCTGGCGGCGCCGACATCATTCTCGTGCCGGAGATCCCCTACGAGCCGCGTGCGATCGTCGACCTGATCGAAGAGCGGAAAGGGGAGGGCAGCAACTTCGACATCATCGTGGTTGCCGAGGGCGCGAAGCGGTCCGGCGGCGGAGAGACCTACGTCGACAAGGCGGCCATGCGCCTGGGAGGCGTGGCGTACCAGGTCGCGGCGGACATTCAGAACCACGTGGAGTCGGAGATCCGGGTCACCGTGCTCGGCCACATCCAGCGCGGGGGCTCGCCCATCGCGTTCGACCGCATCCTCGCATCGCGCTACGGCGTGGAAGCTGCCAATCTCATCGCCCGGAAAGAATTCGGACAGATGGTCGCGCTGCGCGGCGACACGATCATCGCCGTGCCGATTGCCGAGGCGGTGTCGCGGCCCAAATACGTCGATCCGGATGGGCCCATCGTGTCTGCCGCGAGAAGCCTTGGGATCTCCTTCGGGGATGGGCGGTAGGCTCAACCGCGCTGGTCGTCCGCTCCCGCCACGCTGAGTGGAGTGGCTGTCCAGTAACGGAAGGCCGCCGTGAAAAACGAGCCGCCGAGGGGTCACCCCGGCGGCTCGACCTTGAACTACGTGCTCATCGCTTCATCATCGCGAGCGCGACGAATGCGAGCTGTGCGGACAACGCCAGCAGCGCGAGCTCGTCCAGAGTCGGAATCGCTGCGGCGGCGATCGCGGGACCGGCGACGGCGAATGCGGTCGGGTTGGCGCTGCCCGCCTGAGCCGGGTTGTCGCTTTGCACGCTCGCTTCGTTCGTGCCGTTTCCGTCGGCGTCGTAATTGACGGTGGCCTGATTGCTGATCGTGGTGGCGGGAGCGGTGGCGGGGGCGATCGTGGCGACGATGGTCAGGGTTACCGATGCTCCGGCGGCGAGCGAACCGTTCCACGTCACGGTGTTCGTGGCTACCGTGGCGACTGCAGTGCCGCTGGTTGCGGTCGCGGAGACGAGGTTGAGCTGCGCCGGCAGGACGTCTACGAGCTCATTGCCAGCGTTGTTCGCCTGTGCCGACGGCCCCGTGTTCGTCACGACGATCGTGTACGTGACGTTGCTGCCGGGCGTGAACGTACCGGCTACGGTCTTTGTCGCGGACAGCGACGCCGGGGAGAGAACGGTCGTGGTCGCGGTGGCGCTGCGGTCTACGGTGTCAGGATCGGCCGTCGTGGACGATGCATTGGCCGTATTCGTGAGGACCACACCCGGCGCGGTCGAGGGGCTGACCGCGACGGTGAGCGTGAAGACCGCGTTGCCCATCGCCATGCTCGCGTTCGAGCAGGAGACTGTTCCGCCCGCGCCGACTGCGGGGAGGGGAGTGCACGACCAGCCGCTCGGAACTCCAAGCGAAACGAAGGTCGTTCCCGCGGGGAGCGTGTCGGAGAGAGTGGCGGCGGAGGCAGGGTCCGGACCGGCGTTGTTCACGGTGATTGTGTACGTGAGGTTCGCGCCGGCGTTGACGGGATCGGGCGTGTCGACCTTGGTGACGGAGAGGTCGGCGGAGGAGACGTTCACGGTCGTGGTGGCCGTGGCGCTCTCGTTGCCGGTGTTGGGATCGGGAGTCGTGGAAGACACGGTAGCCGTGTTGGTGACGGTGGTTCCGTTCGGAGTGGACGCATCGACGTTGACGACCAGCGTGAAGTTGGCGGTAGCGAGGCCGAGGCTGGCGATGGAGCAGGAAATGGGGCCGGTGGCGCCCACGGCGGGGGCTCCACACGTCCACCCTGCGGGCGCTGCCAACGAAACGAAGGTGGTATTCGCAGGGACGGCATCGGCAAGTGTCACCGCTGCGGCGAACGTCGGTCCGGCATTGGTGACGGCGATGGAGTAGGTCAGGTTCGTTCCGGCCGTGACGGGATCCTGCAGGTCGGTCTTCGACACGGACAGGTCCGCGGACGTGAGGACCGCGGTCGTTTCCGTATCGCTCTCGTTGCCCGTGTTGGGATCCGATGTCGCCGAGCCGGCGGTAGTGGTGTTCGTGAGGATGGTCCCTGCGACGAGCGCAGAATCGACGTTGACCGTCAGAGTGAACACGGCGCTGCCGATGCCGAATGAGGGGTTGGAGCAGGAGACGGTGCCGTTCGCACCGACCGCCGGTGACGTGCAGGACCAACCGCCCGGGGACGAAAGCGACACGAAGGTCGTGCCCGTCGGGAGCGGATCGCTGAGCGTCGCCGAGGTGGCGTTGCTCGGGCCTGCGTTCGTGACGGTGATCGTATAGGTGAGGTTCGACCCGCCGGTGACCGGATCGGGAGTGTCGACCTTCGTCACCGAGATGTCCGCCGAGCCCACGCCCACGGTGGTGGTCGCGGTGCCGGTCTCGTTGCCGGTGTTCGGATCGGACGTCGTGGCGGTCGCCGTTGCTGAATTGGTGATGACGGTGCCGTTCGCGACTCCTGCGCCGACGTTCACCACGACCGTGAAGACCGCGCTTCCGACACCCATCGTGGAGATGGAGCAGGACACGGTGCCGGTGCCGCCGACCGCGGGCGAGGTGCAGGACCATCCGCCCGGATTCGACAGCGACATGAAGGTCGTGCCGGCGGGCAGCGTGTCAGACAGCGAGACCGTTGCGGCGTTGCTGGGACCGGCGTTGGCGACGGTGATCGTGTAGGTGAGGTTCGTGCCGGCGGTGACCGGATCGGGCGTATCGACCTTCGTCACCGAGAGGTTGGCGGAGGCCGCGACGGGGGTCGTGGCTGTGCCGCTTTCGTTGCCGGTGGCGGGGTCGGAGGTGGTAGAGGAAGCAGTCGCAGTATTGGAGAGGATCGTACCGGCTGCCGTGGTCGGGCTCACCGCGACCGTGAGCGTGAACACCGCGTTTCCGACGGCCATGCTGGCGAGGGAGCAGGAGACCGTGCCGCCGGCGCCAACTGCTGGTGTGGTGCACGACCAGCCTCCCGGTGAAGAGAGCGACACGAAGGTCGTGCCGGCGGGCAGTGTGTCGGAGAGCGAGACAGTCGCGGCGTTGCTCGGACCGGCGTTGGCGACGGTGATCGTGTAGGTGAGGTTCGTGCCGGCGGTGACCGGATCCGGCGTATCGACCTTCGTCACCGAGAGGTCGGCGGAGGCCGCGACGGTGGTCGTGGCTGCGCCGCTTTCGTTGCCGGTGGCGGGGTCGAAGGTGGTGGAGGAGGCAGTCGCAGTATTGGAGAGGACCGTACCGGCTGCCGTGGTCGGGCTCACCGCGACCGTGAGCGTGAAGACCGCGTTTCCGACGCCCATCGAAGCGATCGAACAGGAGACCGTGCCGCCTGCGCCTACGGCTGGCGGGGTGCAGGACCAGCCTCCCGGTGACGAGAGCGACACGAAGGTCGTGCCGGCCGGCAGTGTGTCAGACAGCGCGACCGTTGACGCGTTACTCGGCCCGGCGTTGTTGACGGTGATCGTGTAGGTGAGGTTCGAGCCGGCGTTGACGGGATCGGGCGTATCGACCTTCGTTACCGAGAGATTGGCAGATGCTGCGACGGTGGTCGTCTCCGTATCGCCCTCGTCCCCGGTGGCGGGGTCGGAGGTGGTGGAGGTGACGGTGGCCGTGTTCGATAGGACCCCGGCTGCCGTGGCGGGGCTGACGGCGACCGTCAGCGTGAAGACGGCGTTTCCGACGCCCATCGAAGCGATCGAGCAGGAGACTGTGCCGCCCGCGCCGACCGCAGGCGAGGTGCAGGACCAGCCGCCTGGTGACGACAGGGACACGAAGGTCGTGCCGGCCGGCAGGGTGTCGGACAGCGAGACGCTGGCGGCGTTGCTCGGACCCGAGTTGGCCACGGTGATTGTGTAAGTGAGGTTGTTCCCGGCGTTCACCGGATCGGGTGAATCGGTTTTGGTCAGGGTGAGGTTGGCGGACGTCACGACGGCCGTCGTCTCCGTATCGCTCTCATCTCCGGAGTTGCCCTCTGCGGTTGCCGAAGTGACCACGGCCGTGTTGCTGAGCACTGTGCCCGTGGCGACGCTCGGAGCGACGCCGACGGTCAGCGTGAAGACGGAGCTTCCGACTCCGAAGCTGGGATTCGTGCAGGAGACCGTACCGCCCGCTCCGACTGCGGGAGTGGTGCAGGACCAGCCGGCGACCGCGGGCAGGCTGACGAAAGTCGTCCCGGCCGGCAGCGTGTCGGTCCACGACGCGGTGGCCGCCGCGTCGGGTCCGTTGTTCGTGACGGTGATGGTGTAGGTCAGATTCGCTCCCGCGTTGACAGGGTCCGGGGAGTCGGTCTTGGTGATCACCAGGTCGGCAATCTGGAAGAGCCCCAGGATGACCGGGTCATGGTCCGAGGCGCGGTAGGGGGAGGCGGGCTGGAAGAGCACGCGCGGCGGGGCGAGGGCGGAGCCGTCCGGCTTCTCCTCGAACGCCTGCTCGAAGGCACCGTCGTCGATCTCGTCGTTGTAGTCGAAGAGCGGGTTCTCGTCGGCGTTGATGTGCCAGACGTTCGTACCCGTGACCTGGGGAGTGAGGCTGGCGCTGGAGAACGCGTAGTCGAGGTGTCCCAGCTGACCGTCGAACAGGTACGAGTAGGCGTTCGCTCCAAGGAACGCGGTCTCGAGGTCGGTATAGCCGCCGCTGGTGAGAGTCGTCGTCGGTGTTTCCTGCGCGTACGAGTTGAAGTCGCCGAGGAGCAGGACGTCCGGATCCCCTGCAGCGGGGATCACCGTGCCGTTGACCCAGGTGAGGATGCGATTGTGCTGAGCGTTGCGCCTCGAGGCGAAGCAGCCCTGACCGTCGCCCTGGTCGAGATCCGCTCCCGATGCGCCGCCGCAGCTCTTGGACTTCGAATGGTTGGCGATGGCGGTGAACCGCTCGCCGAACGCCGGGTTGGTGGCGTCGACCACGTCGAAGGTCTGCGCGGTGGGGGGGCGGTTGTGAATGGGATCCGCGTCCGAGATCGCCGCTCCGACCGGCGAGACGATGCCGGTGCGGTAGATCAACATGACCCGGATCTGGTCGGTGCCGAGCGCGCCGCCAGTGTTCACGAACGTGTAAGGGTTGGCACCTCCGCAGAGGGTGTTGACAGCTCCGAGCAGGTCGGTGATGGTTGCGTTGGTGGGATGGTTCTCGATCTCCATCAGCGCGGCGACATCGGCATCGAGAGCGCAGATCACGATCGAGGTGCGCTCGCGCTGCCGGGTCAGCTCTGCGGCGCTATCGGCGCCACGGGCGTTGAGAGTGGTGAAGTAATTCAGCACGTTCGCGCTGGCCACGCGGATGGCGCCGCCGACGGCGGGCGGGGTCGCGGGCCGCGGGTTGACGACAGTGAATGCTGCGGGCGTCGCCGCAACGGGTCGCAGGCGCCACTCGTCGGGACTCGAGCCGCCGGAGAAGGAGTAATGCAGAATTCCGTTCAGCCCACTGATCTGGTCGCCGCCGCGGAAAAAGTCGGTGCCTTGCGTGCCGGCGAGAACGGAGAGCCCTCCGTTGGCGCGAGGGTGAAAGACGAACTGGCTGCCGTTGAGCAGGAGGAGCGGGGAGTTCTCGACGTTGTCGTCGTCGTCGAGATAGACGCGCCGGCGGTCGAGGTTGTCGAGGTGCGCTGCGTAGCCCACGGTGTTCGGAGCGTTGACCTCAGTGAACTGCCGCGGGCGAGCGCCCTCAAACAGCTCGATGCGGCCGTAGCGAGCCTGCTCGAAGTACTCCGAGATGGTCAGCGTGTCGCTATACGACACGCGCATGCTTTCCATCGGCTCGTAGAAGTCGTTGATGCTCGGTGTGACGATCGGCAAGTCGATCGTGATCGCCGTGGGGAGTCCGTTCCCGGTCGACATGATGACGACCGATCCCCCGGTGGTGGCGGTGATCTGCGTGCTGTTGAAAAACTCGGAAACGGTGCCGGTGACCTGCACCCGATCTCCTTCGGCGACGTTGGTCGGACACGCGCTGCAGAAGATGAAAATGCCCTC
>JANMSA010000430.1:0-3223 GCA_031388865.1 Acidobacteriota bacterium
CTCACGCCGAGGCTCCAGCAAAGCGAGATCCCGCAGACAACTGACAACTGACAACCCATCAACTCAAGGAGCAGTGAGGAGGCCGGCGTGGTGCTCGCGGGTGTGAAGGTCGCTGATCTTGTCGCGGATTTTCGAATTGACGCTGTTCATGGAGAAGTCGCGCGCCACGCGAATGGCGTTCTTGATCGCTTTCGCGTTGGAGCGGCCGTGCGAGATGATGCAGCCGCCGTTCACGCCGAGAAGCGGCGCTCCGCCGTACTCCGAGTAGTCCATCCGTTTCTTCACGTCTGCGAAGGCGCCCTTCAGGATCATCGCTCCGACCTTGCGCGACGCGGTGCGCGTCACCTCGGTTCTGAGCATGCTGCCCACCATCTCGCCGAGTGCTTCCGACGCCTTCAGCACGACGTTGCCAATGAAGCCGTCGCAGACGATCACGTCCGCGTTGCCGTTGAAGACATCACGGCCTTCGGCGTTCCCCATGAAGTTCAGTCCCGTTTCCTTGAGGACGCGGAACGTCTCCTTCGTCAACTCGTTCCCTTTGCCCTCTTCCTCTCCGATGGAGAGCAGTCCGACGCGGGGCTCGGCGATGCCGAGGATCATCTGCGCGTAGAAGTGGCCCATCACCGCGAACTCGCGAAGGTTCACGGCCTTGGAGTCGACAGTTGCTCCAACGTCGAGCAGGCAGGTATGCCCATGCGTGCTCGGAAGCACGGCGGCCAGCGCAGGTCGTGAAACCCCCTCGATGGTGCCGAGCACCTTGTACGCCGAGGTCATGGCGGCGCCGGTGTGACCGGCGGACACGATCGCGTCCGCCTTCCCCTCGCCTACCAGGTTCGCGCACACGCGAATGGAGGAGTTGCGCTTGCGCCGCAGAGGTGCGAGCGCGGTGTCGGTCATGTCCACGACTTCGCGGGCGTCCACGATCTGGAGCCGCGCCGGGAGAGAGGAGCCCAGAAGCCCGCGCAGCACTTCGTCGCGTCCCACGAGCAGGATCTCGACGGTGGGGTACTCCTCGAGAGCCAGCAGCGCACCCTGAACAATCTCGCCCGGAGCGTTGTCGCCGCCCATCGCGTCGAGCGCGATCCTGGAGACGGTTCGCCTGCCCTCGCTGATTGGCTCCACCACGTTCATCCCAGAATGGTGTGCAGTCGGCAGCAGGCACTGGCCAGGAGTCGAGCTCCTGCCCACTGCGTGCTGCCTACTGCCTACGCGATCTAGAGGACGTCCTTGGCGATGACTTCGCGGCCTTTGTAAAATCCACATTTGGCACAGACGCGATGAGGTTCTTTCGCTTCCTGGCACTGCGGGCAGGTCGAGAGCGACTTCAGCTTGAGGAAGTCATGCGCGCGGCGGCTGTGGGTCCGCGCCTTGGAGTGGCGGCGTTTCGGATTCGGCATCGGAGAAGCTCCTTACTTGGTTAGACGTCTTTCTTCTTCAACAACTCTTCGCGGAGGACTTTCAGAGCTCCCCAGCGATCATCCACGATCGAGGCCTCGCACGAGCATCGCTCGCGCATGCGGTTGGCGCCGCACGTCAGACAGAGACCGAGACAGCTGTCGTCACACAATGGCTTCATCGGGATCGAAAGCTGAATCTGCTCCAGCGCCAGGTCCCTCAGAGAAATGGTCCGTTCCGAGTAAAACTCGACGTTGAGCTCTTCCTCGTCGGTGATCTCCACCTCCTCCTGATGCTCGGAGGCCGCGGGACGAGGGCGAAATCTTACGTGAAACGGCGACGTATTGGCAATCGGGTACTGCTCAGCACAGCGGGAACAGGTCAGGTCGGCGGTGAAAGCCACCGACCCGTCCGCAATATATTCGTCGTCGAGATCGCCCTGCCGGGCGGTCGCGTCAATGGTCGCGCTCCCTACGCTCGCCAGCTCATCGCGCTCGAGGTCGTTCACGCCCACTTCGAACGTGGCGCGGTACGTCTGCGGTCCGGCCTCGTTGATGGCCTTGAAGTCGATCAATTCGCGCATGGGAGGAGCTGCACGCACGGCGGCATGCCAGCAGATGACCCGTAACCTGCTGAGACCGTGGATCTATTTCGACGAGATGCGCACACGCAGTTCCTCGTAGCTACCGGTGACCGAGGAAGCAGCTTCGACCGAGGCGGCCCCCTCCAGGGCGCCCATCCAGCGCCGGAGATCACGGGCACCGCGGTGGATCCTGGGCGTCGCGAAGCGCAAGGCCGGATTGTCTCCTACTTTACGCAGCACAGGGATGAGCCGCTGGGGATCGAGACGGAGCGACCATCGGCTCCCAGGCCAGGGCAGCGGCGCTCGGCCATCCTTTAAATAGGAGCCTGCGGTATCCCGGTCGAACGACACCACGAGCTCACCGTTCTGCTCGACCTTCTGACCCATCAACCCGATGACGTTCTCGTGGCGGGTGAGAGTCGAACGCGTCTCACTGTTGGCGGGAACGATGATGGCCATGAACGGGCGCGGAAGGAACGTCCCGGTGTCCACACCGTACAGCGCGACTGTTCCGCCGCCACCGACCAGCGCGTCGATGTCCGCGGCCAGGAGACGATCGATGTCGCCGAGGAGGCGCGGCGGTTCGGTGAAAGCGACCGACAACATGGCCGAACGGGGCAGGGACGAGGGAGGGGGCGGCTTGATGGCGCCCGCTTCGCTGGTGGCGGCGCGCGATATGAGGTCGATGGCCTTCGCGGTGACTCTGATCGACGTCATTGCGGGACGGCCGATTGGAGGAAACGCCCCGCGCGACTCCTTCCGCTGCACCACGAGCGCGTCCCCTTCGGGCAAACCTTTCGTGTGGGCGAGCTCCGCTGGTGCCCCTGCGGGCGCCCCCTCCCCTCCATTGACGATGAGCGTGCGACCCACCCACCGTGCGTCGACGGACGAGAACATCGTCCAGAGGCGGACGATGACGGCCCGCACAGGATCGAAGCGGACGGCATAGCTGGTGACCTTGCCGCTCTTCCAGACCACGGCGTCGGCGCGGCCGAGCATCGAGGAGGGCGGCAGCGCGTGCTGTTCGGTCCAGCTGGTGACGGGATCGCGCGTGACCGGATTGGCGACGAGCTTTCCCATGAGGACCACCGGAGCCGGGATCAGCCCATACGCCTCCGCATCCGCAGGTACATGCGCAAGCAAACCGGTTTGCGCGCCGGTCAGCGGAAAGCGGAGAGGCGGCGCGGAGTCCGGCGTCGTGGCCACCAGGAAGACCGCGATCGCGCCGGCGACGACCGCGAGCAG
>JANMSA010000438.1:0-4528 GCA_031388865.1 Acidobacteriota bacterium
CCAGTTGGCTGAACTTGTTTCACGGCCAGCCGCCAGTTGTCCGCCTTCCGCGCACCATCACGATCATGAACAGTGGACGCTGCCTCGCAGACAACCGACAACCGACAACCACTCCGACAACGGCACCGTCAACCCGTCATCCCCACGCACTCACTGCGGGCCGGGCGTCACCCACTTGCCAAGCCAGTCGGCGACCTCGCGATAGAACACGCGCGAGTTCTCCGGGTTCAGGATCCAGTGATTCTCCTCGGGCCACACCATCAGCCGGCTGGGCACTTTCAGGCGCTGCAGCAGGGCCCACATCTCCAGGGTGTTGTTGAGCGGTACGCGGTAGTCCTTCTCTCCGACCGAGAGGAGCATCGGCGTCTTGAAGTTCGCGGCGAAGCGCGCGGGGTTCTGCGTGCGCCATGCTTCGTTCTGTTCCCAGACCGGTCCGTTCATGGCCAGCTCACGGCCATAGATGACGTCCGAGGAGCCCCACTGTGTTTCCAGGTTCACCAGGCCGGCGTGGCTGATGAGCGCCTTGAAGCGATTGCCCGACCACGCTTCCAGCGCATTGGCGAGATGTCCGCCGTAGCTCGCGCCGCCCGCCACCTGACGCGAGGCGTCGATGAACGGGTACTTCGCAATGGCCGCATCGGCGGCCTCCATCAGCTCGTCCGCCGGACCCCGGAGCGGGTCGCCCTGGATGAGCTGCGCGAACTCCGCGCCGAACCCGGTCGAACCGGTGTAGTTCGTCAGCAGCATCACGTAGCCGGGCTTCGCCAGCAGGTGATAGTTCCAGCGGAGGGTGATCGCGTCGGTCCACATGTTGTGGGCGCCGCCGTGGATGAGCAGGAACAGCGGGTACTTCTTCGACGGGTCGAAGTTCGCCGGGGTGATCACCATGTTGTGGATCCTGCGGCCGCGCTTCGACGTGAACGTGAAATGCTGCGGAGCCGTCCAGTCGAGAGTGCGCGCTTCGGCGACGTTGAAGGAGGTCAGGTTTTTATGTGTTTTCGACGCGACGTCCACGCGTACGACTTCGGCGGGATCGACCGATGAGCCCCAGCGACCGACGATCACCGGGGCCTGGTCCGCAGCCACGATCCCGCTGTATGTGCCGCGTTTCGGATCGATCGCGACCGTCGCCGTGCCCCCCGACGCAGGCACCGAGTAGAGTTTCACCAGCCCCGAGTCCTCGGCCGTGAAGTAGATCGTGCGTCCGTCGCTCGTGACCGTGTAGTCGCCGACAGAGCGATCCGTCTGCGCGACCGTACGCCGATTGGTCATGCCCGGCCAGTCGAACGCCACCAGCGTGGTCAGGTTGTATGTTTTCGCGTTGTTCTGTTCAAAGGTGGCGTAGAGCGTTTTCCCATCAGGGCTGAACGACGGACTGCCGTAGGAGCCACGAGCGGACACGATGCGCTCAGGGTCTCCACCGCCACTGGCACTGACGCGGTACAGCGCATACTCGACTTCTGCGTATGCGCCGGTGTTGCGGCCGGTGGTTGCGGCGAAGACGACGGCCTGGCCGTCGGGTGTCCACTCACCGCTGACGGTTTCCCGCCCCTCACCCCCACCCGTTCCCGCGAACCCGGCCTCGGACACGAGCTGCGTGCCGGCCAGCAGGTCCTTTGGCGCGCCGGCGGGATCGAGCGACTGAACGAAGACGTGCGCCTGCTTCTCATCGAGCCAGCGATCCCATGCCCGGATGGGGAAGGAGTCGTAGATGCGCACCTTGAACTTGCGGTCCTTCTCTGCCTGGGCCGACTTCTTGTTCGCTTCCTCGTCCGCAGCGCCCGGAAAGACCGTGCTGCCGAAGAGCACGCGCTTCCCATCGGGGCTGAACTTCGGCGAGCGCACTCCGGTGGAAACGTTCGTTACGCGCTGGGCTTCGCCGCCGGCCAGATCGAGGATGTAGATCTGACTGACCTCGTCCGCGTCGCGCTTCGCGGCGAAGGCGATGCGTCGGCCGTCGGGCGACCACACCGGGTCACTCTCGCCGGCCTTCATCGAGGTGATCTTGCGCGGCGGTGCGCTCCCGTCAGCGGCCGTGATCCAGAGGTCGGTGACGACCTCTTTCTCGTCGTACGAGGGCTCGGTCACCGAGAAGACCACCCATCGCCCATCGGGGCTGATGGCCGGCGTCCCGACGCGCTTCATCAAGTACAGCGCCTCGTGAGTGAGCGCCTTCTTCTGCGCGGACGCGACGACGGAGAGGAAGGGGAGGAGCAGCAGGGCGAGCGTACGCTTGAACATGGCGGGGCGATTCTCGCACGACCTGTCTCCGGGTGGCGGGGCGACCCGCGCGCCGCTGACCATTGACCGGAAAAGGTTGTCAGTTCTCAGTTGTCAGTTGTCTGTGACTCTTCGCGCAAGGGAGACCTCCGGACAACCGCCAAACGCCAACCGACAACAGCTTCGTCAGCGGCTGGAATCCGGGACCAAGTCCCGCCGGCCGCGAAACCTGAGGAGCGCGCCGAGGGCCAGAGCCGCGCCGCAGGTGTCCAGCAGCACGTCATAGATCGACCCTTCGCGGGTGATGGTCATGGCCTGCATCATTTCGTCGGAGATGGCGACGGCGAGCGCGACTGCCAGTGCAACAGCGACGCTTCGCTCCGCACGCCACGCCAAGAGGGCGAGGACTGCGTAGGCGAGGACGTGCCCGGACTTGCGCATCGTAGCGTTCACCGCGCCCGGCACGACCACGCCCAGGACGCGCTCGAGCCAGCCGGCGGTCTGCTCATCGGAAAACTGATCGTTCGCCGCGGAGAGGATCAGCGCCGCCCACAGCACCACCGGGAGCCACTTGCTGAGGAGGGTCATCGAACGGACGCGCATCGTACAATGGCCGCCCACCAGACATGGACCAGCGCCCGATCCACCTGACCCTTCTCCAGCCGAACCTGGCGCCGATGAAGATCAACGCCTATGGGCCGCTGATCACGCTGGGTCGCGCGACGGACTGCAGCGTGCCGATCAAGGACCGTTATCTCTCGCGAAAACATGCGGAGATCGTGATGGAGAACGGCGCATGGCTCTTGAAGGACTGCGGCAGCGTCAACGGGACGCTGCTGAATGGCACGCGCATTGGCTTGCCGGTCGTCCTGAACCCGGGCGACCGGATCATGCTCGGCGACAGCGAGGTGGTCTTCGAGGCCAACGACACGAGCTCGAACTCGCAGCTGATCGCGCTCGACAGCGACTCGCACGCGAGGAACCTGGCGATCCCCATCAAGGAGATCGACCAGCGGACCCGCACCGGCGTGCTGGCCTCGCTCGCGCTGCAGTTCATCGACGACCGCTCGATGGAAGACGTGTTCGAGTTCATCCTGGACCGGGTCGTGGACCTGCTCCATCCCTCGCGTGCGGCACTGGCTTTGTTCGGCGGGAATTCGACGCAGGACTTTCACGACGTCCGCCTGCGACGCAGCAATAGCAACGATTCGACAGACCTGTTCATCAGCCGCACGCTGCTCCACGAAGTCGTCGAAGGGCGGAGCGTGGTCTCGTTCGTCGACGCCTCCCAGGACGCGAAGCTCGCGCAGGCGAAATCGATCGTCGCCCAGAACATCCGCTCCGCGGTGTGCGCGCCGCTGCTGGTCGGGGATGCTGTCCTGGGCGTGCTCTACCTCGACTTTCAAGCGCAGCGCGGCGCCGTGACGCACGACGACGTGCATCTCGTCGCGCAGATCGCCCGCTTCGCAGCCGTCAAGCTCGAGACCACACGTCTGCGCGAAGAGGCCATCCTGAAGGCGAAGCTCGATCAGGAGCTGCGCACGGCCTACACCATCCAGGCGCGCCTGCTGCCATCGGTGCTGCCGGTCATCGAAGGGTATGCCTTCGCCGGGTCGAGCCAGCCCTGCCGCACCGTCAGCGGCGACTACTACGACGTGGTGGTCCGACCGGACGGGCGGATGTACTTCATCATCGCGGATGTCAGCGGCAAGGGCATCACCGCCGCGCTGGTGATGGCCAGTGTCGCCACCGCTTTCAACATTTTCACGCGCACGGACCCCACCCCTGCGGACCTCGTCCGCGAGTTGAACGCCACGCTCGCTCCGAAAACCGCGCCAACGAAGTTCGTCACGCTCGTCGTAGGAGTCCTCGACCCCGCGACAGGGCTGGTGGAGTTCGCGAATGCCGGGCATGTCTGGCCGCTGATCATTTCCCGCAACGGGGTCGAGCAGCTCAAGGTCACAGACATGGTGGTTGGACTCTTTGGCCATGCCAAGTACCGCAACCAGAGCATCACCCTCGGCGAAGGGGACTCTATCGTGCTCTTCACGGACGGCGTGACCGAGGCGGAAAACCTGGCGGAGGATCAGCTGGGGCTCGATCCTGTGGCGGAGCTCATCGCGGCCATGCACGGCGAAGGCGCTCCGCTGATCCTCGAAGCCATCGCCGCACAAGTGCGCGAGTTTGTGGGCGATGCCCCCGCCGGTGACGACGTGACCATGCTCGCCCTGACGCGCATCCACGGCTATACCGCGCCATCCGTGGCCACCACGATGGTCTTCACCGCCAGTTAGCTTTCGGTTGGCGG
>JANMSA010000453.1:0-7117 GCA_031388865.1 Acidobacteriota bacterium
GAGGGCCCGCTCCGCGCCTCCGGAGCCGAGGGACTCCACGATGTGAACGACATGGATAGGGCCGCCGTCTCGGCCCTTTCCGGAAGTTCCAGACACGAGGGCATCATAGCCCAGCGCCCCGGTGCCCGGACTTTGCGGTCGATCGTCTATGTCGTGACCAACTTCGGGACTCTTTCCCGATTCCGGGGCATCCTCTACACGCTCGTGGCGCTGGCACCGTTCGCTGCAGCGATGGGCTTCCCTCAACCGAGGAGCGAGCAGCGAGTTGACCTTCCTTGCACGCAGACGGAAGAAGCAGTCACAGCGTGAGAACGCAGGCTTGAGTCACGTCTGGTTGGGGGAACGTTCGGTTGACTACTACCGAGCACGTCTCTACGATGTCTCATTCTTCCCATGCCCGTCGTAATCCTGCAGATGTTCCTCGTTTGTGGCGCGGGAATCGGCTTGTACCTGCTCTGGCGGAGGTACGTGGCGACCGCGCGTTTCGGCTCCGTGGTGACGATCGGCTTCCTGCTTCGCGCATTCACTGCGCAGGTGCTGTTCTGGATTTCGTATCTGGAGTTGCCGTTTGCGCGGAGCCTGCAAGCGGGCGAAGGCCTGTGGTTCTTTGCCATCGACGCCCGGACGTATCTGTACTACGCGTACACCGCGGCCGACGACGGCTTCATGGCCATCCTTCTGCACAGCCGCTATGTCGCTTCGGTCACCTTCGTTCAGATAGTCGCTTTGTTCGCGTTCCTGTTCGGCAGCGTGGCGTCCGTGGGGGTTCTGCTGAACCTCTTCGCGTATCTCGGCGCCTGCAGCATCATCATCCGGTGGAGCTCGGCGGCGGAAACGGAACGGCGGGGCATCGCCGCGGTCGCGCGCCTTGTCGCACTCCTCACGGTGAGCCTCACGCCGTCGGTCATCCTCTGGTCGCTGCAGCCGCTGAAGGACACCTTCTTCCAGTTCATCGTCATCGCCTTCATCGGCGCCGCCGTCGTCTGGCAGCGTGCGTGGGGCACGCGGACGCGCTGGTCTCTCGTCATCGTCGCCGCTGCGGTGATGGGGCTCGCGTTGTTCGCGGCGACCGGGATCCGCTGGTATTTCGGCTTCATGCTGCTGGTGGCGACGGGCCTGTTCCTGCTGCTCATGCCGTTCTGGCTTCCGCGGCGCCGGCTCATGTACATCGCCGTGGCCGTCTGCTTTGCAATCCTGCTCACGCAGGCGTTTCGACTGGGCGGCGGGCCGTACATCCCGGAGCATCTCCAGAGCGCGCTGCATTTCAAGACATTCGCCACGGAGCTGAGGCGGGTGCCGCGCATGCTCACGGCTGACGTCGAGAAGGCGCGGAGTGCATTCGAGAGCGCGGGCGGCGCGACGACCATCCGCGTCGCCACGCGGCCCGATCCGAAGCCGGTGGAAGCGCCACCACCCATGGCAGCCGTCGCTTCTCCTGCGCCTGCGCCTCAGGCGCGGACAACGAAGGTCGCGAGCGCGCGTCCGGTCAAAACGACAGAAGATCTCGAGGCGGAGAAGCCACCACCAGCGGAGCAGTCGACGCCGCGGGAAAGCAATCGAACTGTAGAGCCTGAGTTGGTGGCGGGCGTCGTCGCTCTGCCGGCACCTGCGGAGAAGCGTCCAGAGCCGGTCGAGGTTGCTGAGACGCCGGCTGTCGCGCGCTCGGTCGCCAGCGCCCCAGCAGCGCCCAGGGCAACTACAGCAGCGCCCATCGCAACCACAACAGCGGTTCTCCCTGCCACGAAGAGCGTCACCGCGGCTCTGCCGGTCGGCACGAGGATCGCCGCGACACCGACGACTACGGTCAGCATGACCACCGCGGCGTCTAAGCAGCCGGCGACTACCACCGCCAATCCGACGACTGTCGTGTTGACGGGGACCACTCCCGAGTCGCCCACGGTGTCGCCGACAACCGTCGCAACGACGCCGGCGACCACCACCGCGGCATCGTCTGCGTCCGCCGCTGCCGCGACTCCGACGCCGCGCAAGCGTCAGCTACGTTCCGCGCGACGTGAGGCTGCAACCAAAGCAACTCCGCAGTTGACGGAGACGGCGACCATCGCAACGCCAGTCACGCCCGTCCTCGCAGAGGTCGTGCCTCCTCCACCGGCACCCGTGAACGGCGCGCCGGCCGTGGCGCCCACGACACCGGCAGGACGCCTGACAGCGGGCGCCGTTGCGCTGCTGCTCCCGCAGAGCATCGCGCAACGGATCGGTCTCGTTGACGTCGGCGGTGGACGCGGACTGATGTGGTTCGCGGACGTCGACACGCTGGTATTCGACGCGCTCCTGCTCGTCGCCGTGTTGGTCTTCTTCCGCGGTCCAAAACGGGAGGCGGTGCGGAACCCGTTGTTCTGGCTGGTGGTCGCGACGACGATCATGGTCGCCGTGCCGCTCGTCTACACAATCTCGAACTTCGGGACGCTTTTCCGGCTGCGCGCGATGATCTTCACGGGACTCGCGTTGATCCCTCTCGCCGTGGCGATGAGCCGGCGCGACGCGGAGCCCACCGTGGAAGTAGAGACGCCGCACGCCGACGCCTGACGAAAGCGCGGCGCTTCAGTGCGACATGCGTGGTTCGGGCGCGGCGATGACGAGTTTTTCCTTGACCGGAATCACCGTCGCCGTAGAGGCGGGAGAGCGGCTGCTGTGGTCGAGCGTCGGCAGCACCCATCCAAGCTCGGCGTCCGCCACGCGCTGAATGCTGATCCTCATCCGCTTGACCGGTGCGCCCGCACTTTCGCACTGCGTCACGATCTCCACGATCTTCTCCAGAGCGAGCGCATCCGTTGACAGGAACACCTCGTCTGCACGTACGCGCTTACAGATCGCGTCAAGAGGCTGGTCACCGGCAAAGACCCGCAAGCCGTGAATGAGCTTGCCCGTCTTCCTCGGGTCGTCGTCGATGAAGGCCACTGGGACGTAGCCGAGGCCGGAGTTATTCGTCAGCTCGCGCCAGAGCAGCTCGCCCGCGTCGCCTGCGCCATAGATGAGGACGCGCCGCGCCGTACGCGCGTGCGGAGCCGGGAATACCTTGCGGAGCAGGCGGAAGGCGAAGCGGCTGCCGGCCATGAACATCAGAAGCAGGAGGCAATCGAGCACGACCACCGTCCGCGAGAAACCCTCGAACCTGAATGCGAATACGAGCAGGAGCAGGGATCCCACGGAGCCAACAGAGACGGCTTTCGCGAAGAGCACGACGTCCGCCAGCCCGGCGTACCGCCACATTCCGCGATAGACGCCGACGGCCAGGAACGCGACCAGCTTCACGAAGATCACCGCCGGAAGCGTCTTCACGAAGAGCTGCCAGTCGCTCGAGCCGGCGCGCGCCGGACCGAACAGCAAGGCGTAAGAGAGGTACTGCGCGAGCACGATCAGCGCCACGTCAAGGAGCACTTCGAACACGCGCCGCTTGTACGAGAGATCGATCAGGAAGGAGACCACCGGCTTTCGCTGCGCGTGCGCCAGCTCTTCTTCGCTGTACACACGAACGCGCGCGAGGTACACCCCGATGATCGCCAGCAGGATTGCGAATGCGCCGATGGCAGCGATGCTCACGTCGAGGTCGAAGTGCCGCATCGACACCGCGAGAGCGCCGCCCATCAGTGCAAACGCGTAGAGCATCCACACCGCGTGGCGTTCCGACAGACCTAAGGCCACGAGACGGTGCGATGTGTGGTCGCGCCCGCCCTGGGATGCCGCCCGGCCGGCCATCTTCCGCATCAGAGTCACGAAGGTCGTGTCGAAAATCGGGATGCACAGGACGAGCACCGGCACCGCGAGCACGGCGATGACACTGCGAGACCGGCCACCGCCGCCCTGGCTGCTCAGCAGTGCCGTACTCGCCAGGAAGAACCCGACGAAGAGTGAGCCGCAGTCACCCATGAAGATCGAGGCCGGATTGTGGTTGAAGACCAGGAACCCCGCCAGCGCACCGCAGAACGCCGCCAGCATCAGCGCCTCGGTCACCTGCCCATTCAGGAAGAAGTTCACAGCCAGGGAGAGCGACGCAATCGCAGCAACGCCGACGGCCAGTCCGTCCATGTTGTCCAGCATGTTCACCGCATTCGTCACTCCGACGAGCCAGAAGAACGTGATGGTCATGTTCAGGATGTCGGAGCCTGTCCAGGGGAGGACCAGGCCGAAATAGACGACGGCGGAAGAAACGAGAAGCTGCCCGATCAACTTCTGGTAAGGCTTGAGGTGCAGGAAGTCATCGAGAAGACCTAGGGCGAACAAGGCCGTGCTGGCGATGATGACGACCAGGCTGTCGGTCGTCTGCGGCATCAGCGCCAGCAGGGTGGCGACAGTGGCAAGGTAGATCGCAACGCCGCCCAACATGGCCGTGGGCGCCTGATGCCAGCGGTCGGTCTTCGGCGTCGCTACCGCACCGACGCGACGAGCAAACGCTCGCACCAAAGGCGTCGCAGCGATCGCGATGAGAAACGCGAACAAGGATGCAACGAGCGGGGTTGGAGTCGTCAGGAACTCTCTAATGATGCCGTCTATATTAGTTATTTTTTCTGACGGCGCAAGCGGGCGCGGCTCTCCTGCCGTGGTGTGTCGCAATCCCCCGAGTCACCACACTAGATACGCTCGGAGTGATACGCGATCACTTCCCGGAGGATCCCGTCCAGATCGGTCTGCGGCGCAAAGCCGACCAGCTTCGTCACTTTGCCGACGTCGGGGACGCGCCGCGGCATGTCCTCAAACCCTTCTTCGTATGCCTCGCTGTAGGGGATGTAAACGATCTCCGAATCCGAACTGGTCAGTTCTTTGATGCGCGCCGCGAGCTGCTCAATTGACACTTCCTCGGTCGAGCCGATGTTGAAGACCTGACCGACCGCCCCCTCGTGGTCCATCAACTTCATGAGTGCGCCCACGATGTCGCCCACGTAGCCGAAGCAGCGCGTCTGCTTGCCATCGCCGTAGATCGTCAGAGGTTTTCCGGCCATGGCCTGCTTGACCAGTGTGGGGATCACCATTCCGTACTGCCCCGTCTGTCGCGGCCCCACGGTGTTGAAGAGGCGGACGACAATCGTCGGCAGTTTCTTCTCGCGCCAGTAGGCGAGGGCGAGGAATTCGTCGATGGCCTTGGAGCAGGCGTAGCTCCAGCGACCCTTGGTGGTCGCGCCCATGACGAGATTGCCGTCTTCCCGAAACGGGACTTCGGTGCTCAGTCCGTAGACTTCGGAGGTGGACGCAACCAGCACTTTCTTTTTCTTCTTGTTGGCGACGGCGAGGACGATCTCCGTGCCGCGAACGTTCGTTTCGATGGTCCGCACCGGGCTCTCGACAATCAGCTTCACGCCCACCGCGGCAGCGAGGTGGAAGACCACCTCGCACGTATCCACGAGCTCCGCGAGGACGGCGTAGTTCTGGACCGTGTCGATGGTGTAGTGGAAGCGGGGGTGCTTCTTCAGATGCTGGATGTTCTCGATGCTCCCCGTGGAAAGGTCGTCGATGATGTAGACCTCGTCGCCGCGCTCGAGATACGCGTCGGAAAGATGAGAGCCGATGAAGCCGGCACCGCCGGTGATGAGTACGCGCAAGAAACCTCCGATGACGGGGTAGTGCTCAGCGGCTGCCCGGGCCGAGCTGTCGGTAGAGCGCGATTATATCCGCGACCAGACGTTCTTTTGAGTAAGCAACGCGGGCGTACTCGCGGCCTCGTGCGCCCAGTCTCTCGCGCAGCGGGACATCGTCGAGCAGGCGCTGCAGGCCGGCCGCCAGTCCCCGCACGTCGTTGGATGCCGCGGTGATACCGCGCTCGCGGATGTCGTAGTTCGCGCCATCCTCCGTGACCTGCTCTTCCACGGCACCGAGCAAGTCGACGACTCCGCCAACGGCCGTGCTGATCGAGGGGAGTCCGGCGGCCATGGCCTCGATGATCGTCAGCGGTGTGCCCTCGTTGAGCGATGTGAGCGCAACGATGTCGAGGGAGGGGTAGATCTCCTTCGCCGGACGCGTCCCGGCGAAGACCACCCTGTCCGCGACCCCGAGCGTCGCAGCGCGCTCTTCCAGCGTCGCGCGGGCGGACCCGTCGCCGTAGACGACGAAGCGAACCGCGGCCGGCCAGTCTCGTGAGGCCGCGACGCGCAGAAAGAGATCGTGATTCTTGATCGGTGCGATCCGGCCGACGATTCCTACTTCGACAGCCGGGTGGCGCTGCATCGGTGGCGCGTGGAACTCGGTCAGGTCCATACCGAGCGGGATGACGCGGAACTGCTCGCGCCGGCCCACTCCGAACGTCTCGTGGATCTCCCGCCGCTGCTGCTCGCTGATGGTGATGATCACGTCCGTGTTCAGTCGTGCCAGCACCTTCTCGATGGTGATGAACATGCGGGTTTTGAGGCGTCCGTAGTAGCTGTGGAAGACATGCCCGTGGAAGGTGTGTACGAACCGGACACGGCGCATCGTGGTCCAGCGGTAGAGCAGGCCGGCGAGGCGCCCGACCGCCCCGGCTTTCGCAGTGTGTGTATGGACGATGTCGGGCCGGAAGCGGCGGAAGAAACGATAGAGCTTCCAGACCGTGATCAGATCCCGCGGAGAGATCTCGCGGCTCATCTCGGGAATGACGACCGGCAGCACGCCACGTGCGATGGCGAAATCGGTCATGTCCTCTTCCCCATCCGGAACCGTCCCGGTGAGCAGCGCTGTGTGAAAGCCGGGACCTTCCAGCGCCTGGCTCAGCCAGACGACGTGACGCGTGGGTCCGCCGACGTTCAGGCGCGCGATGACCCGGGCGACTCGCAGTGGCTGAGCGTCACCGCTCTGCACGAAGAATCTCCGCCACACGCCGTTCGACGATCTCGGACGGGATGGTCAAGACGGAGGGGTACAAGAAGCGCGCGGCCTCGGCGTAGTGCTGAGCGGCTTCGTCGTGCCGGCCGAGGCGGATCAGCGCCCAACCCAGAGCGGTGTGGATCTCGGGACGCTGGTCCACCGTTAGAGCGGTCGAGTACGACCGGACTGCATCCTCGTACCGGCCGAGGAGCTCTTCGTTCTCGGCCGTGAGCATGTACAGCCCCACATCCGTTCGGCATGGCCGCTCGATCGCGCGAAGATCTTCGAGGTTCGTGCGCAGCCGGGAGAGGCGAACGTAGTCGGCTCCGGA
>JANMSA010000456.1:0-3490 GCA_031388865.1 Acidobacteriota bacterium
AATGGACCCTACCAGGTCGATGAAGGGCGCACCGTGAGCATGACCGGATCGGCCGCACCCCCCATCACCAAAGCCTGGATCCAGCTCTTTCATGATACGCAGTTCCGTTCTTTCTACCCGGTCGTCGATTACGCCGATTACAATCGCGACGACTTCGACTACTTCGCCAAGCTGGAGTCTCTTCTCATACCCTCACCGCCCCAGCTTTTCAGCCACAAAGACAAAGCCCGGTCGTGGAGGTGGTTCGCGCCGGCCGGCTGCTCGATCCGGGCCATCGATCATGGGGATGGTCAGAGCAATCTGCCCGAAACGCGAACGCTGGTCGGCGACGGTCTTCTGCACCACGATCCTGACCTCACACTGATTTTGAACGACGCCGGCACCAACAACATCGATCGGGAAGTGGACGCGGTGGATTTCAGCAACCGCGCTCCGCTGACGATCAATGACTGCGATCAGTACTACGCCGGGCCGTACGATCTGCAATGGGACCTGGACATCAACAGCAGCTACGAGACCACGGGAAACACCGTGACGTTTAATGCCCTTCGCTTCGACGGTCCGGCCCAGCTCGCTGTTCCGGCGCAGGCGCGGCATCGCTCCGGCGGCCCGGTGGGTCAGACCACGGCCAGGGTCAGCGTCCGCAATGTGGCGCCCCAGCTCACGCCGCTCCTCCTCAGAGACAGCGCCGGACAAGAGGTAAATGCCGCCGTACCGTTTGTCCTGACGGGGCTGCCCCTGACCGCCGGCGCAGGCTTCAGCGATCCGGGCGTGCTCGATCATCAAACGGCAACGCTGGCCTGGGGCGATGGCTCAGTCGAGCCCCACACCGCCTTCACGACCTTCGACGAGGCCTTCGGCGACGCGACCGGGGCCGTGTCGCACACGCACCGCTACCCTCTTGCCGGTTCGTACACGATTACGCTGTCCGTGGTCGACGACGACGGCGGCGCGGGATTGGGGTCGACGGTTGTGCGTGTGGTCACGCCCGAACAGGCTCTCCAGGAGATCATCGTTCTGCTGGACAGCGCAATTGCCAGTGCTACGAACAAGAAGGTCCGTGACGATCTGGAGAAGGCGCGCAAAGCGCTGGCCGGGAGCAATGGTCAAAGCAATAACGGAGCACTGAACATGATCAAGGCCGGGAATGACCAGGCCGCGATCGCTTTCCTGAACCAGGCTCTCGACCATCTGCGACAGGCTCAGGCTGGCGGCGCCAATGTCGCGACGTTGATTGCGCTCCTGGAGCAGGTGAAGGCGGCCCTGTTGGCCGGGTGAGCACGCCCCCTGGCCGGATATTGGGTGCCGCGTCTTGGATTTGCCCGAATTATTTGCGCTTCACGAGGCCACTGGCGGACGGCACTCCAGATGAGAACACAAATGATTGGGACTCATTCAAGACACGGCACTCATTCCCACGACATCACAGCTCGGCATCACAGCTTCGATCGTCTCCGCTATTTGAACAATGCCGGACCGATCTCGTCCCGAACTTCCTGAACATCATCCACGGGCAGGCCCGCGATTGCGGCGTGTTTGCGGCAGGCCTCGGCATTCGGGGCGATAAACTCGCAGAAGGAATGCTTCCCGTCGGCGGTGATGTGGCTTCGGATCCATTGCATCCCGTCGACCTTTTTGCAGGCTGAAACGACATTGCGCCCTACTTCTTTCAACTGATCCGCTGAGAGTGGTGGAAGTGTCCTGGTCACGATGTATCGCATCATGTATCTCCTTCTTCTGACCTGAAGCGCTGATCTTACGCCGATTGCACCGAATCGACAGCTTCGTCGAAGGTCATGCGCAATCCGCTCTCCCACGCCGCATCAGCTCCCTCGCCGGCCGCCGCGCGGGCCGACGACAGCGCTTCTTCGAGCGCGGGCGGCATGGTATTCCCTACATCCATCTGCCGCCGAAGCGAGCTCGCAGCCCCGGCCAGCTTCAGCGTCCGGATCGCCTCGCCGCTTGCGGCCGCCACGACCGCGAGCTGCTCGAGAACTTCGGCGCCGCTCTTCCGGTCGCCGGCCTCGCGAAAAATGAGCGCGCTCTCCGCGAGCAGTGACCACGCCTCCTGGCACCGGCCCGCCGCACAACACGTTTCGCCGTAATCGGCCATGCATTTCGCGACGTTCCAGTGATCGTTGAGTTTCATGAACGTCTGCAGCGCCTCTTCATACTGGGCAATGGCCCTATCGAACCGTTTCTCGTCGCGGTCCAGATCCGCCAGGCACGTGAGCGACATGGCCACTCCGCGCTCATCGCCGAGGGAGCGGAACAGCTCAGCGCTCTCCTGGTAGCGATGACGCGCTGCATCCGGGGCCTGCCGAGCGCGTTCCACGTTGCCGAGATTCTGGAGCGACAGCGCGGCCGCGCGAATGTTTCCGAGCTCGCGCCATGTGCGCTGCGCCTCGTCGTGATACGCAGCCGCTTCATCGAATCTGCCCAGACGAAGGGCGACGATGGCAACATTGTTGACGGCACTCAAGGTCGCCCACGCATCATCAAGGGCGCGGCAGATGCCAAGTTGTTCTTCAAACGCATCAAAAGCGGCCTGATAATCGCCTTGGGCGTCCGCGAGAACCCCCGCCGCATATGCCGCCTTCCATCGCACGGCCGGATCGACGTTCATGCCGGCTTTGCGCAGTTCAGCCAGCCAGCCGCGCCCCTCGGTATACAAACCGCGCGCGTGCCAGAACCTCCACATGCCGGCTGCCAGGCGCAGCCCGAGGCCGGCCTGGGCGGTGTCGAGGGCATGACGCAACGCCGTGCGGAGATTGGCATGATCCGCGGAGAGTCGCGCAATCCACGCGGGCTGTTCCGCTCCGATCAGATGCGGCTCCGCTGCTTCGGCCATGCGTGTGAAGAACGAGAGGTGCCGGTCGTTCAGGGCCTGCCGCTGGCTGGCATCGAGACGGGATTCGGACACGCGACGGATTGCGTCGAGCATCGCCAAGCGTTCTTCATGAATGGCCGGAACCCTGCGGATGAGACTCTTGTCGATCAACGCCGAGAGTAGTTCCTCGGCGGCCTCGTCGCAGATGTTCACACATGCTTCGGCAGACCATCCTCCCTGAAAGACGGACAACTTCGCGAAAAACTCCTTCTCCCGATCATCGAGCAAACTGCAGCTCCACTCGATGGCCGATCGCAGGGTGCGCTGTCGTTCGGGCAGATCACGAGGACCGCCGGTCAGGAACCCCAGCGGGTCGCGCAGCCGCTCCAGAATCGCGCCCGGTGCCAGCATTCGCACGCGCACCGCCGCCAGCTCGAGTGCGAGCGGAAGACCGCCCAGCACACGGCAGATCTCCGCGACGGCCTCCCCGTTCTCCGCGGTGAGCGCGAAATCCGCCCTGACCGCGCGGGCGCGGTCGACGAAGATCATCACCGCCGGATTCACGGCTATGGCATCGAGGTCCAGGCGCGACGCCGGAACCGGCAGCGGCTCGAGCTCATACTCGTGCTCCACGCGCAGATGGAGCGGTGCCTGTGAGGT
>JANMSA010000471.1:0-1778 GCA_031388865.1 Acidobacteriota bacterium
CGTAATAGAGCCGTTCGGTCTTCGTGGTCAGGCGCAGATGGACGAACAGGTCGTAGAAGTAGCGGTTTAGCACACGCGAATCGTTGGAGCGCCACAGCAGCCTGTATGCGCGGAACGCTACGATTCGCGCGAGGTACACCAGCGCCAGCGGAGCCGTCAGCCGCTTACGCTGGTAACCGCTCCATCGGACCCGCGGCGCATCAACAGCCGGCGTGACGGCGTCACCGACGCTCCGGCGGGCCGGACGCAGAGACGTTCGGAGAAAAGCGAAGCACGGCAGCGACTGGAACCGGAGAACGCGGGAGTCGATGTCCCTGGATCGCAGGAGGCCTCCAACGTGACCCGCAACCGTGGTTTTTCCGCTCCCGACCATCCCCGAGACGGTGATCACCATCGTTGGCAGCGCTACTGAACAAGCGTCCCCGCCGCCAAGTCAGGGCTCACTTCTTCATAATCACCGCGGAGCGCAGCCAGCATGAGGACCCGGAGCTTGGATCTCCGCACCGGGATACCGCCGATCCGCACGGTGTACCCTGCGCGGTTGCCGGTTTCCAGATAGTACCGCGCCAGGCGCACGACAACGTGTCGCCAGAGACTTGTCACGTTGTACGGCCGTTCCGCCCCATATCCGCTTACGAACGCTCTCAAGCAATCGGCGGTGCGGTGGTGAGGGAAAACGAACAGTGATCTGGTCAAAAGTAGTTCCCGTGAAGAAACGTGATGCCTGAGTCGGACGGTCCCAACGCCTCGAGCCATGAACCGATCGCGTCGGTCACGGCATCGCCTTGATTGGACCGTCTGACCAGTTGAGCCAGTGTCGCAAAAGGCCGGGTCGTCGCCGCGAGCGTGTTCGGTTCAACCTCCGCGTTGACGTGCAATCTGGCGAGCAAAGCGCCTAGCGTCTGGAAGGATCGCGTGTCCTCATCTGGGGATATCCGGCTTGCGCGCTTCGACCACAATGGCGTACGCGAAATACTTGGCTCCCGGTATGCGGCCGAACCAGGCGTTCAGGGTTCTGGTCGCGCGGCGGCCGATAATCGCCGCGAGCACACCGGAGAGCGGCAGCTTGATCCCGTGCTTGCGGGTGACATCAAGCCCTTCGAACAGGATCGGAATCTGGTCAGGGAAAATGCACTTCATACGCATCCCGCCGGGCTGCTTCTTGCGGAGATAGTACCGCAGCGCGGCCAGGATGCCGCCGTAGAACGGACTGTTGAACTCGATCACGAGCGGAGCGCCGGGCTTGAGCACCCGCGTCATTTCGCGCACGAAGAACAGCTTCCGGTCGTTCGGGATCAGGTGAAAGAACTTGAACGATACGACCGCGTCGAAAGTGTTGTCTCTAAACGGAAGCTGCGTGCCGCTGCCCTGCGTGAAGTGCACACGGCCGGCCCCCCCGCTCCGTTTGGAAGCCGCAACACCGAGCATGTTCGCGCTGATGTCAACGCCCACGACGGTCGCGCCGGTAGTCGCCAAGGCGACGCTCAGACGGCCGGTGCCCGCCGGCACGTCGAGCACGCGCTTGCCCGGGCCGAGTGGAAGCCACGAGCGGAGGATTCCGATTTCGAGGTCCGAGAACAGCCGACCCTCGGCGGAGTGATAGCGGCGGGCGTCGTACTGTGCCGCCTCTCTGTCGTAGCTGCCTCGCAGTCCTGTATCGGAGTTTGTCGATTGCGTCTGGTACGTCATTGGCGGTGCCACGATGTCGAGCACGATGCGAGCCCGCGGAAAGCCGGCGCGCACGCTCATAATTGCACACTTTCAGCTCAGGGGCCCTC
>JANMSA010000474.1:0-4395 GCA_031388865.1 Acidobacteriota bacterium
CAAGCGCCGCGAAGAGGTCGAGGCGTTCCTCGCGCGCGTTGGCCCCAGGCCAGCGCCACCACTCCCAGTTGAAACGGTCGGCAACATCGCGGTATGACAGTGGTCACTCGCGCGTGTGATCGCGGTCATCTCGAGCGGGGAGCCGGCGAGGAATCCCGTCCCACCCCCCCCAAGGCCCCGCGCGTTCGGATCACATCTCCCTGTGAGAGGGAACACCGGCCCAGCCGCTGCTCAGCCGGAGAATCTCCGCATGTCTCACTACGTGACGTCAACCACGCGTTTTGCGCGTCGCGTCTCGCTCATCGGCTCCGAGAACGCTTTCAAGATCACTCCTCAGATTCGAGCAATCGAGCAGCGCGGCGAGCGCGTGATCAAGTGCAACATCGGCGAGCCCGACTTCCCACTGCCGGCGCACATCGCCGATGAGGTAAAGCGGCAAATCGATCTCGATCAGACGCACTACTGCGACCCGCAGGGCGTGGAGCCGCTTCGTGTTGCTGTCGCGCGGAGCGTGGGCGAATCACGCGGATTGTCGATCACTCCCGATCGAGTCGTCGTCTTCCCCGGTGCCAAGCCTCCGATCGGGTTTGCGCAGCAGATCTATTGCGATCCCGGCAATGAAGTTATCTATCCGAGTCCCGGATTCCCTATCTACGAATCATTCATCCGCTATGTCGGCGCTGTGCCGGTGCCGTTGCATCTGCGCGAAGAGAACGGCTTCACGTGCAACGCGGGCGATCTCGCTGCACTGATCTCCGATCGCACCAGGCTGATCTATCTCAACTTCCCGTCGAATCCGACCGGCGGGGTGGCGACGCGCGATCAGATCGAGGAGTTGGCAGAGGTCATCATGTCCACGGCGCCGCCGGACGTGCGCGTCTACTCCGACGAGGTGTACGAGAAGATCCTCTTCGACGACGCCCGTCATCACTCGATCGCTTCGGTTCCCGGAATGGAGGAGCGGACGATCATCGTCTCCGGCGTCTCGAAGTCGTACGCATGGACGGGGGGGCGTGTGGGCTGGGCCATCCTCCCGACCGTGGAGGAAGCGGAGGCGTTCAGGAATCTCAACATTAATTACTACTCTTGCGTGTCGGCCTACAACCAGCTCGGCGCGAAGCTCGCCATCGAGTCACCGGAGAGCGAGGCTTCGATCTCACAAATGGTCACGGAGTTCGCGCTCCGCCGCGCGGTCGTGGTCCAAAGGCTGAACGCGATTCCGGGCATCACCTGTCAGATGCCGAAAGGTGCTTTCTACGTTTTTCCGAACGTGGGCGGCGCCTGCTCGAGAGTTGGAGCGATCGAGGCGTGGAATCGTCTTTCGCCGGCGGCACGGCAGACGAGCTCTCCGTCGACGCTCTTTCAGCGCTTCCTTCTCTTCGGCTATTGCGTCGCCACGCTCGATCGAAGATCGTTTGGGACGATCGGGAGCGAGGGAAAACACTATCTCCGTTTGTCGATCGCGACGAGCCTCGAAGATCTCGAGGAGGCGGTCTTGCGCATCGCTTTGGCCGCCGATGACTCCGCCGGGTTCCGCGGTTTTGTGGCGGAAGGGAAGCATCTGGATTGAACTCAATGTTTTCCGACATGGGGAGAAGGTCATGACCGCACCACTTGCATCACTCCGTGCGTCTCGAATCGATCCGTCTCACCTCGCCTCGCCGCCACTCTCCTCGCGCGACATCGACGCCTTCGAAAGACTCGACGCTGCCTACCGAACGCTCTGCGCGATGCTCTACAACTACGCGCCGATGTCGGGTCATCCTGGCGGGTCGATCTCGTCGGGCCGCATCGTTTCCATGCTCCTGTTCGAGACGATGGACTACGACGTGACTGATTCCGACCGCGACGATGCCGATGTTCTTTCCTATGCCGCGGGCCACAAGGCCCTCGGCCTTTACGCGATGTGGGCACTGCGCACCGAAATCCTTCGCATCGCTCGACCCCATCTGCTCCACGACGAACGCCGCCACCTTCGCCTCGAAGACCTTCTCGGCTTTCGAAGGAATCCGACGAACGACACACCGCTCTTTCGCCTCTTCGGCTCGAAAGCCCTCGATGGCCATCCAACGCCAGCCACACCGTTCGTTCGTCTCGCTACCGGCGCGTCCGGAGTGGGTATGGCCTCGACGCTCGGCCTTGCGCTGGCGGCGTTCGACTGGTTTGGGGAGAGTGGGCCATGGATCCACATTCTCGAAGGAGAGGGAGGCCTGACACCGGGACGTGTCGCCGAGGCGCTGGCATTCGCCGGTACGGCATCGTTGCGGAACGTGGTCGTTCACGTCGACTGGAATCAGTCCTCGATCGACTCCGATCGTGTCACGCGCGAGGGAGCGTTGCCTGGCGACTACGTGCAGTGGGATCCGGGCGAGCTATTTCTCCTCCATGACTGGAACGTCATCTCGGTGAGTGACGGCAGCGATCTCCAGCAGATCGCGTCCGCTCAGCGGACTGCCCGTCTGAACGACAACGGACAACCGACGGCAATCATCTACCGCACGACGAAGGGGTGGCGCTACGGCATCGAAGGACGCGCCTCGCACGGCGCGGGACACAAGCTATGTTCACCTGGTTTTTATGACGCGCTTTCGCTTCCCACGAGCGACCTGCCCCGGTGTCATGACGACACGACGCTCTGCGATGGCGGGGCGAATGCCACGCTTGTCGAGCAGTGCTACTGGCAGGCCCTGACGAGCGTGCGTGGCTGGCTCGAACAGCAGACGGATATGGTCGAGACAATGGCCGGGCGGATCATTGCCGCCCGCCAGCGGCTCGAGAGCGCGAAGAGAAGAGCGCGTCCGTTTGCGCCGGTCTTGAGCGAGGTCTACACCCTGGCCTGGAAGGGCCGCGTGCCTCCCGAGCTGATGCTGACGCCGGGACAACAGGCGACACTGCGCGGTCAGCTCGCGAAAGCAATCGGTTACCTCAATCGCTTCAGCGGCGGCGCGTTCCTGGTCAGCGCAGCCGATCTGCTCGGATCGACGAGCGTGACCGATGCAACTCGCGACTTCGACAAAGGGTTCTTCCACACCGATCGCAATCGCGGCTCGCGAACCCTCGCCGTGGGCGGAATCTGTGAGGACGCGATCGCCGGGGTGATGTCGGGCCTCTCGTCGTTCGGGAGGCACATCGGCGTGGGCTCGTCCTATGCCGCGTTCCTGGCCCCACTCGGCCACATCGCCGCCAGACTTCACGCCATCGGAAATCAAGCGCGTCACGAGAGAAGCGGAGAAGCAGCGCGACCGATGATCCTGATTTGCGCTCATGCCGGATTGGCAACCGGCGAGGATGGCCCTTCGCACGCCGACCCCCAGCCGCTGCAACTGCTCCAGGAGAATTTCCCCGCCGGAGCGCTCCTCACGCTCACGCCGTGGGACGCCGCGGAGATCTGGCCGCTTCTCACGGCCGCGATCGCGTGCCGCCCTTCGGTGATCGCGCCGTTCGTGACGCGCCCACCACAAACTGTCCTCGACCGCGGAGCGCTGCGACTCGCTCCGGCAACCGATGCGGTACAGGGCTTCTACAAACTGCGATCCGCGAACGGACGGCCCGACGGAACGATCGTTCTGCAGGAGTCGGGAGTCACGTACACATTCCTGACCGAGACGCTTCCGCTCCTCGATGCGGCGGGGATCGATCTCGACCTCTTCTACGTGGCCAGCGTGGAGTTGTTCGATGCATTGACACCCGAGGAGCGAGCATCGATTTTCCCCGGGTCGAGCGCGGCGCAGGCCATGGCCATCACCGGCTTCACTCTTCCAACCACATATCGATGGATTCGCTCCGATCTCGGGCGAACGATGACCATGCATCCCTTCATGCATGGTCGCTATTCGGGAAGCGGTCCGGCGCGCGCGGTGATCGCCGAAGCGGGACTCGACGGCGAAAGTCAGTTCCGGCGCATCTTGGAATATGTGCGCGCTGTGCGAGAAGTCGTGGCGCCGATGGTGAGAGTGCCGTGAGCTACGTGGATGAAGCTCCGTCGCTGAGCCGCGTCACCGGCACATCAGTTTCATCCCACCGATCGCGCAGCGGCGCATGAAGCGTATCGAAGATTTGTGGCCGGTGGCCGGGCGCGGCCTACAATCCCAGGGAGAATCTTGTGGGGAACTTGTATAAGTCGAACACGACGTACCAGGCCCGCCTCGTGGTGAATTGGTGAATTGGGGACGGAGCTTCTGTTCTCTATTTCGGTTCGAAAGCACCTCGGAATGGTAACTTTCAGTCTTGGCCAGTGAAGAGAAGCTCCGTCCCCAGTCCCCCGTCCCCGGCGGGTCAGCGACACGCAGGGAACCCGCGGGGGGATCACCTACGCCTACACCCCCTCGTGGGGTTTATAAATGGGGACGGAGCTTCTGTTTTCCAGGTAAGGCTGCAAGGTTCCATTTCGAGGAG
>JANMSA010000507.1:0-3491 GCA_031388865.1 Acidobacteriota bacterium
TGACGTCCGCAATGAGATGACGCGCGCGGACATGACTGCCGTCACGGTGTTCCAGGCTACCCTTGCGGTGCCGGGTCGCGTCATCCCGCGTCATCCCGCCATCGAGAAAGCGGTCCTGACGGGCGAGCAGGCGTTCGAAAAAGCGCGCTGCACGAGCTGTCACCTTCCGGCGCTCCCCCTCGGCAGCACCGTCTTCACCGAGCCGAACCCGTACAACCCGGCCGGCAATCTTCGGCCGGGCGACGCAGAGACCTATCGCTTCAACCTCGCCGACGAGCGACTACCCGCTCCACGTCTCAAGCCGGCGACCGCACGCGGCGGTGTCATCATCGCCGCGTACACCGATTTCAAAGTGCACGACATCACCACCGGGGACTCCGACCCGAACGCCGAGTCGCTGGACATGAATCATGGCCCCTGGTCTCCGAAGTTCGCTTCCGGCAACCGCAAGTTCCTCACGAAGCGCCTGTGGGGCGCGGCCAACGAGCCGCCGTACTTCCATCACGGCCGCTTTACGACGCTCCGTCAGGCCATCGCCGCGCACAATGGCGAGGCCCGCGAGTCGCGCATCGCATTCGGCGCCCTCACGCGGTACGAACAGGATTCCGTGATCGAGTTCCTCAAGACCCTGCAGGTGCTGCCGCCGGGAACGCAGGACCTGATCGTCGATGAGAACTACCGCAAACGCGACTGGCCGCCGAAGTAGAGAAATGGTTGGTCGATGGGGCCTGACCCCATCGACCGCTCCAAATAGCTCTACTGGTGTTGAGCTACTGGTGTTGTCAGTTGTCAGTTCTCTGCGACTCTTCGAGCTGGAGAGACCTCTCGGCAACGAGTCCAGGAAGCTGGCGCGCGTGGCTGGCCGGCTGCTGGTTCCCTCTGGCCGGCTGCCCGTGACTCTACATTGCTGCGAAGCCTCTCAGACAACTGACAACTGACAACCGACGACACCAGCAACCAAACCATCAACCGTCAACCCGTCAACTGCCGGCCAGCTCCTGCGCGTCGAGCACGGCGATGGCGGCCATGTTCACGATGTCGTTGACGTCCACGCCGCGCTGCAGGACGTGGACGGGCTTGGCGAGACCCTGCAGGATCGGACCGATGACCTCCGCCCCAGCGAGACGCCACAACAGTTTGTATGCGGCATTCGCGGCATCGAGGCTGGGAAACACGAGCACGTTCGCGTCCCCCTGAATGGCGCTCCACGCATAGTCTTCCGCCGCGATGTCCGGCGCAACGGCCAGGTCGGCCTGCATCTCGCCTTCGACGATCAGATCCGGCCGGCGCCGCTTCAGGATCTGCACGGCCTCGGCGACTTTCTCGGTCTGCGGGTGACTGGTCGAACCGAAGTTGGAGAAGGAGAGCATGGCGATGCGGGGCTCGAGATTGAAACGCTTCGCAGTCTCCGCCGTCTGCTCGGCGATCTCCGCGAGCGTCTCACTATCGGGATCGATGTTCACCGTCGTGTCCGCGAGGACGAGCGTACGGTTCTTGAACATGAGCAGGTAAGCGCCGGACACGTGCTTGACTGAGGGCCGGGTTCGGACGATCTGCAGCGCCGGGCGGATCGTGGCCGGATAATACGACCCCAAACCGGCGATGACACCGTCCGCGTCTCCTGCGTCGAGCATCATCATCGCGAAGTAGTTCCGGCTCGCGAGGAAGCGCTGCGCATCCGCCATCGTGATGCCGTGACGGCGCCGCAGCTCTTCGAAGCGTTGCACGTATGAGTCGCGCTTGTCTGACTCGTTGATGTCGATCAGGGTGATCCTGCTCTTGTCGATGTTGTACTTCTCGACGAGGGCGTCCACCTCCGCGCGACGGCCGAGAAGGATCGGGTGCGCGAGCTTCTCGTCGATGAGAATCTTCGCCGCCCGCACGATCTTCTCCTGATCCCCCTCGGGAAACACGATGCGCTTGGGATCCTTGCGCGCGCGGCCGTACAGGTCATGCATGAGGCCACGGGAGCGGCCGAGGAGATGCTCCAGACGCCGGCGGTACTCGTCGTAATCCTCGATGGGCTGTTGGGCGACGCCGGTCTCCGCCGCCGCGAGCGCCACGGCCACCGGCACGTTGAGCAGTACGCGGTAGTCGAACGGCTTGGGGATCAGATACTCGCGGCCGAACGAGAGCCGGTCCTTCCCGTACGCGCGCAGCACCGAGTCGGGGACGTCCTCTTTGGCCAGATTTGCCAGTGCCCGGGACGCAGCGAGCTTCATCTCGTCGTTGATGGTGGTTGCGCGGCAATCGAGTGCGCCCCGGAAGATGAACGGAAAGCCGAGAACGTTGTTGACCTGATTGGGGAAGTCGGAGCGGCCCGTGGCCATGATCACGTCGGCGCGCGCTGCCACCGCCTCTTCATAGCCGATCTCGGGAGTGGGATTCGCCATCGCGAAGACGATCGGATTCTTCGCCATCGCGCGGATCATGTCCTGCGACACGATGCCGCCGGCGGAGAGTCCGATGAAGACGTCCGCGCCGGTGAACGCATCGGCCATGCTGCGCCGATCCGTGTTCGCTGCGAACTCCTCCTTGTAGTCGGTCATGTCCCCGGTGCGGCCCTTCCAGATCACGCCATGCCGGTCCACGAGGAGGACGTTCTCCTTGCGCAGACCCAGCTTGATGTAGAGCCGCAGACACGCCATCGCCGCCGCTCCGGCTCCGGAGATGACGACCTTCACGTCCTCGATCTTCTTACCCGCCACTTCCAGGGCATTCACGAGCGCAGCCGCCGAGATGATCGCGGTGCCATGCTGGTCGTCGTGAAAGACGGGGATGTTCATCTCCGCCTTCAGGCGTTCCTCGATCTCGAAGCAGGCTGGGGCGGCGATGTCCTCGAGATTGATGCCACCGAACGTCGGCTCCAGGAGCTTCACGCAGCGGATGAACTCCTCCGTGTCATGCGTGTCGACCTCGATATCGAAGACATCGATGTCTGCGAAGCGCTTGAAGAGAACAGCTTTGCCTTCCATCACCGGCTTTCCGGCCAGAGCGCCAATGTCGCCGAGGCCGAGGACAGCGGTGCCGTTCGTGATGACGGCGACGAGATTCCCTTTCGCGGTGTAGCGATACGCGAGCGCGGGATCGCGCGCGATCTCGAGGCACGGTTTGGCGACCCCGGGGGTGTAGGCCAGAGACAGATCCCGCTGCGTTGCTGTCGGCTTCGACGGAATGACCTCGATCTTCCCCGGCCGTCCGCCGGAGTGATACTCGAGTGAGTCGTCGCCAATATTGTCGGACATGCTGTCTCCCTGTGCCGGAGTCTATCAATTCGACGCTGGTCGCTGGTGCGGCCGGTTACCGTTGCTGGTGTTGTCGGTTGCTGGTTACCAGGTTGTTTGTTTTCGTGGGTTGCTGGTTGGTGGGTTGTCAGTTCTCCACGACTCTTCGAGCATGGGGAAACCTCACCGGGGCCGATGGCGCCAGGAGTCTCTCGCGGCAGAAAATCGCCGCTGGGGGCCGGCGCGTACGGTTGCCGGTGGTGAGTG
>JANMSA010000519.1:0-5819 GCA_031388865.1 Acidobacteriota bacterium
TCCGCGACCCCTGCCGGGGTCGACATCATCACGGGTTGTATGGACCGGTGGTCGCTCGCTTCGCGCGCACCACCGGCTACCCTACGGGCCGCCTCCAGCGGCCACCGCTAGGCCGCACGGCCGGCAGCGCTGGTTGCTCGCCTCCGCGACTCTCAGGCTCGGTTCAGCATTGCCGCCGCCTGACTCGGTGCGGTGACCAGCGCCATGACCGCCTCGATGGCGATCGGATGGCTGAAGTAAAACCCCTGCACCTCACGGCAACCCGCGTCTTTTAGGAATTCGAGCTGTTCGGCAGTCTCCACGCCCTCGGCCACGACTCGCATGCCGAGACCATTCGCCAGCTGCACGACGGAGTTGACGATGGCTGCGTCTTCGAAGCTGTTCGGGAGGTCGCTGATGAAGACTCGGTCGATCTTGAGCGCATCGAGAGGAAACCGTTTCAGGTAGCTGAGCGACGAATGCCCGGTGCCGAAGTCGTCGATTGCGATCGTCACTCCCGAGCGCCGGAAGTGCTCGAGTGTCGCCATGGTCAGATCGACGTTCTCCATCGCCACAGTCTCCGTAATCTCGAGCTCCAGCGTCTCTGCCGCAATCCCTGCATCCGACAGCGCGGACTGGACAGCGGTGCCGAGCGCCGGGTCGCGGAACTGGCGCGGGGAGAGGTTCACCGCCACGCGGAAATGCTGCATCCCACGATCGTGGAATCTGCGCACGTCGCGGCAGGCCTGCCGCAAGACCCAGTCCCCGATGGGCAGGATCAGTCCGCGATCCTCGGCGATCCCGATGAACTCCTCGGGCAGGATGACGCCGCGCTCCGGGTGATTCCAGCGCAGCAGAGCCTCCACGCCCACGATCTCCATCGTCTCCAAGTCGATCTGCGGCTGATAAACCAGCGAAAACTGGCCCGCCTCGAGCGCGGAGTGCAGCCCGCTCGCGACGGTCATCCGCTCGTGAATGGACCGGCTCAGCTCGCGCGTCGACATCTGATACGTGTTCCGGCCATCCGCCTTCGCGCGGTACATGGCCGTGTCGGCGTTCTTGAGCAGCGTCTCGGCGTCGTCGCCGTCGTCGGGAAACATGGTGATGCCGATGCTGGCGGTGACGTAGAGTTTGTGCTCCCCGACGGCGATCGGCTCGGCGATCGTGTGCAGAACATTGAGGGCAACCGTCGCTGCCTCCTGCGAGCGGGAGAGATCCTGCAGCACGATCGTGAACTCGTCACCACCGACGCGGGCAACGGTGTCGCCGTGGCGGACCGCCCCCTTCAGGCGCCTGCCGACGTCCTGCAGGAGCGCATCACCCACCGAGTGGCCAAGCGAATCGTTCACGAGCTTGAAGTGATCGAGATCGAGAAACAGGACCGCGACCTGTTTGTGGCGGCGTTGCGCGAGCGCCACTGCGAGCGAGAGATGCTCCTGAAACAGACGCCGGTTCGCCAGTCCGGTCAGCGCGTCGTGATAGGCCTGATACTCGATCTGCTGCTCGGCAACCTTGCGATCGGTGATGTCACGGATGAGGGCCACCACACCGATGATTTCGCCGCCATCATCCATGTACGGGCGGTAAACGGCGGACACCCATCCCTGCCGGTCCGTCGAGGGGACGTGATAGTGGATGTCGGGAGAAGAAACCGTCTCACCGGCCAGCGCGCGGCGGAGGAGATCATCGATCTGCCGCTCGCTCAGATGGGGGAACGCTTCCAGTACAGAGCGGCCGAGGATGTCGGCGGGTGCGAGGCCTGTGAGCTCCTTCATGAACGTGTTCCAGAGCACGTAGCGAAGATCCCGGTCGTAAACGACGATGCCCTCACCGGCGTTGTCGATGATGTCCCGCGCAAAGCGGCCAGTCTCACGCTGCGCACGGGCGGCGTGCGCAACCGTAACCTGTCGATACACGATCGCGGCTGCAGACACCACGGCTGCACCGGTGAGGATCCACGGGAAGGGGTTCATCTCCGCCGCGGAGTGTAACCGCTTAACATTGCGTCGTGAGCACGTACTGTGACCTGGCGGTCAACCATCCGTTCCATGGTCCATATCACGATGACGAGTACGGCTTTCCTGTTCGCGACGACGACCGTTTGTTCGAGAGGCTGGTGCTCGAGATCAACCAGGCGGGCCTTTCCTGGCTGACGATCCTGAAGAAGCGCGAAGCCTTCGTCGCCGCGTTCGACGCCTTCGCGGTGGAGCGCGTAGCCCGCTTCGACACGCGGCGGAAGGCAGAGCTGCTTCTGAATGCCGGCATCATCCGCAACCGTCTCAAAGTCGATGCCGCCGTGGAGAATGCGAACCGTATTCTCGCGCTGCGTGAGACGCACGGCTCCTTCGCCGGCTGGATCGACGCTCACCACCCCCTGGAGAAGACGGCGTGGGTCGAGCTCTTCAAGAAGACCTTCGTCTTCACCGGCGGAGAAATCACAGGCTCTTTTCTGCTCAGCACGGGCTATCTCCCAGGCGCGCACGAGGTGTGGTGCCCCGTCTACTCGCGCACCATCGCAGCTGGAGCGGCGTGGGCCCGGCCGCGTTCCGGGATTGAGGATTGAGGATTGAGGATGAAAACCCGCGGCGAAGCGCCCTCCTCAATCCTTCATCCCTTCATCCTCAATCCGGTCCATGTACTGCTCGTACAGCTGGTGAAAGTGATGCACGCCGTTCTCGCGGCGGGGTGAGAAGCGGCCGGCTTCGTACGTCGGCGAGCGCAGCCCTTGCTGCACGGCTTCGCAGATGTCGATGTCTTCGATCTGAATCTCATCGCTGAATGCAACGGTCTCCTCGATCTGAGTGCGCACCGCGTCCGGGTTCCTGAAGTACCAGTCGAAGTGAGTCGCGGTGCGACCATGGTCCAGCGGCACGATCAGGTTCGTGGAAAAATTGTCCGGGTAAACGTTCAACATCAGGTTGGGAAAGATCCAGAAATAACGCACCTGATCGTCGCTGCCACTGGTGCGGATCCGTTCCGGCTTCCGGGTCGGCGCGATCTGGATCGAGTAGCTCCCCTTGGTGTCGGTCCGATAGTTCGCGTAGTCGAGCTCCCGGAACAGCCCCGGATGCACGATGGGGATGTGGTAGCCCTCGAGGTAGTTGTCGACGTACACCTTCCAGTTGCAGTCCAGCTCCCAGGTCTTCCGCTTCGCGAGCTGGAAACCGCTGTAGTCCTGGGCAGGCATGTCCGCGAGGAGCTCGCCTAAAAAAGAGGTCAGCGACTCCGCGTGCGGATGGAGATTGACGAACACGAGCCCGTTCCAGGCATCCACTTGAAACTGCGGAAGCGCGCAGGAAGCCCTGTCGAAAACCTGCACGCCCTCGAACTCGGGGGTCGCGGATAATCGTCCGTCCAGAGCGTAGGTCCAGCCGTGATATCCGCACTGAAGGACCGGGCGCTTCCCCTCCCCTCTCGCAATCGGGCCGGCGCGATGACGGCACACGTTGGACATCGCGCGCAGCACGCCGTCGTTGCCCCGCACGATCAGCAGCGGCTCGTTCGCCACCACGGCGGTGAAGAACTGCCCCGCCTCCCGTACCTGAGCGAGGTTGCCCACGAGCTGCCATGTGCGCGCGAAGACCGAGCGCTTCTCGCTCTCGAGAACATTCGCGTCGATGTAGTAGCGGGACGCAAGGGTGGACGCGTATTCGAGACGCGGATCGATCATCTGGAGTAACAGTATGGCAGGAGGCGGTTGGCGGTTGGCGGCTACCGTCTCTCGCTGATCGCCGCCCGTTGAAGACGGGTTGCGGCCTCCTGCCTTCTGCCTATTGCCTACTGACCACGAAGATGTTTGATCAACAGGAACACCGGCACACTCACCGCGAGCAGTCCGATCGCCCAGATACTGCTCCCGATGTCGCTCACCGTCGCCCCGGCCAGAAATGCGACCGAGGCGAGCAGCGCAAGAGCTGTTGTGAAGGGATGGCCCCAGGCGCGGTACGGGCGCGGGGCATCCGGCTCCCGGCGGCGCAGGACGAATAGCGTGACAAACGAGAGCGTGTAGTTCGCAACGAAGAAGAAAGCCAGCTTGGCCACCACGGTCTCAAATGTGCCCGTGACGATGAACGCGACCGCCAGCAGGCTGCTGATCAGCAGCGCCACGTCCGGCGTGCCGCCACGATTCACCTCGCTCGCCCCGCGCCAGAACAGTCCGTCCTTCGCCATTGCGTACACCACCCGAGGCGCCATCAGCACGTTGGCGCTCACCGCGCTCAGGAGGATCAGGATGACCAGCGCGCGAAGCAGGTTCTGTCCCGCCACTCCCACGATGCGCTCCACCACCAAGCCCGCGGCAAACGGGCTTCCGGCCATCGTCGGCAGCGACACCACCGCAAGGAAGGCAAGGTTCAGGAGGATGTAGAGGACCGCAATGATCAGCACTCCGGAGATCATCGCTCTCGGCAGATTCCGCCCATGATCTTTCACCTCTTCGGAAAAATAGATCGATGCTGACCATCCGTCGTAGGTGTAGATGACCGACTGCAGCGCGAGGATGAACATCACCACGAGAGAACTGTCGGAGTGCAACGTCAGCGCGGTCGACTCCCACGGAGTGCGCGTTCCGTACGAGACACAGGCCGCGACGAAGACCAGCAGCGCCAGACCTTTGATGATGCTGGTGATGTTCTGAACGGCACTACCGATGCGCAATCCCATCCACTGGATGAGTGTGAACACCGCCACCACGATGAGCGCGATCACTTCTTCACGGCGCGCTTGCGGGAAGAGCTTGATGGTGTACTCGCCGATGACGATGGCTACCGCCGCGGTGGTGCCGCACGTGGAGATCCAATCGCTCCAGCCCACGATGAATCCCGCGTAGTCACCAAGCCCTCGGCGCACGAAGACGTACTGGCCACCAGACCGCGGAACGAGAGTGGCCAGCTCCGATAGAGCATTCGCGCCGAGAAGCGCGTAAAGAGCGCCGGCGACCCAGACAGCGATGTACGGCCAGAAAGTGTGTAGCTGCGCCGCGATGCTTCCCGGCGTGCGAAGGATCCCCGCTCCGATGGCGTTTCCAATGGTGACGGCAAGGCCAAAGCCGACGCCGAGAATCGCCAGCAGTTGGCCGCGGGAGGCGATCACAGGCTTCTGAGGGACCGACATCGGGTGCCCGAAGTTTATCCTGAGTGCGCGTCAGCCGTTCACGCGCTTCGTTGCTGGTTTGGTTACTGGTTGCTGGCGATTCGTTGTCGGTGGTCAGTTGTCAGTTGTCCGGGATGTGTCGCCTGGACGAAGGTTTGTTCGCTGGTTTCTGGTTGCTGGCGGTTCGTTGTCGGTGGTCGGTTGTCGGTTGTCCGGGATGTGTCGCCTGGACGAAGGTTGTCGCTGGTTGCTGGTTGTCGGTGGTCGGTTGTCGGTTGTCCGGGATGTGTCGCCTGGACGAAGGTTGTTCGCTGGTTGCTGGTTGTCAGTTGCCCATAGAAATTGTCGCAAGAGCGCGAACTCGCCGACGCGCAACCCGTGATTGTCTGCAGCCGCTGGAGGCGGCTCGTAGGGTAGCCGGTGGTGCGAGCAAAGCGAGCGACCACCGGTCGGTCACCCCAGGGATTGACGACCCCGGCAGGGGTCGCGGAGGAACCGGCCGATGCGTCCCCTGATAGGAAGCAATCCGCGACCCCCTCCGGGGTCGGTTCCTTTGCCACACTTACAGTCCGGTGGTCGCTCGCTTTGCTCGCACCACCGGCTACCGTACGGGCCGCCTCCAGCGGCCTTCGGCACGAATGCTTCTCTGCGCGCCAGCAACCACCAACCGCCTCCCCTGATCTCCTGAATCCCGTGTATTCTCGCGTCACACCGCACCACTTCAAGGGAGAGCCTGTCGTCGCGAGCAG
>JANMSA010000557.1:0-5167 GCA_031388865.1 Acidobacteriota bacterium
AGGTCTCGTCGAAGGTCATGGTGGCAGTTTAGCTCGCAGCTCGCAGCTCGCAGCTCTCAGCTCTCAGCTCTCAGGAGATGAGGCCGCGACACGCCAGCTCGCAGCTGGTCGCTGGCAGCGATGCGGCAGTCGTCCTCCTGCGAGCTGCGAGCTGCGAGCTGCGAGCTGCGAGCTGCGAGCTAAACTGCCACCATGACCTTCGACGAGACCTTCAAAGCGGCCTACGCGTTCACCGATCCCGCCATCGATGTGGCCCATGTGCTTCGCGATGGAGCGGCCGCAGCCGACCTGCCCATTCGCGTCCCGCTGCGGATGATGAACCGGCACGGGATGATCGCCGGCTCGACGGGCACGGGCAAGACGCGGACGCTGCAACTCCTCGCCGAAGGCCTGTCGCGCGCAGGCGTCCCGGTGTTCCTCGCCGATATCAAGGGGGATCTTGCCGGCATGTCTCTCCCGGGCGAGGCGAGCGAGCGCCTCATCGCGCGCGCGGCGGCCGTCGGTCGCACGCACACGCCCGAGGCATTCCCGGTCGAGTTCTTCAGTCTCACTGGCACTCGCGGAACCCAGGTCCGCGCGACCGTGACCTCCTTCGGCCCTGTGCTCCTCGGCAAAGTGCTCGACCTCACCGAGGTGCAACAGAGCGTGCTGGCTGTGGTCTTCAAGTACTGCGACGACCTGCGCATGCCGCTCCTCGATTTCGACGACCTGCGCAGCGTGCTGACGTACCTGACCACAGACGGGAAAGCAGAGCTGAAGACGTACGGCGGGATGTCCACCGCTACAGTGGGGGTGCTCGTACGGAAGATGGTGGAGCTCGAACAGCAGGGCGCCGCGAAGTTCTTCGGCGAACCGGAGCTCGACATTCACGACCTGATGCGCACGGTCGCCACACCCACGGGCAGCAAAGGCGTGGTGAACATCCTCTCCCTGGCGGACGTTCAGGACAAGCCGCGCCTCTCCTCGACCTTCCTGATGTGGCTCCTCGGCCAGTTCTATCACCGGCTTCCCGAGGTGGGAGACGCGGAGAAACCGAAGCTGGTGTTCTTCTTCGACGAAGCGCACCTGCTGTTTTCCGACGCCTCGTCGGCCCTGGTCGAGCACATCGAACAGGTGGCGCGACTGATCCGCTCCAAGGGCATCGGGGTGTTCTTCATCACGCAGACGCCGAAGGATGTCGATGAGGACGTGCTCGCGCAGCTCGGCAACCGCGTGCAGCATGCGATCCGCGCCTTCACTCCGCGGGACGCCAAGAACGTGAAGGCCACCGCCTCGACGTTTCCCACGAGCGAATACATCGATGTCTCGAAGTCGCTCACCACGCTCGGGACGGGCGAAGCGCTTGTGACCGTGCTCGATCCGAAAGGCATCCCCACCGCCGTCGCCACAGCACAGATTCTGGCGCCGAGCTCCTCCATGGCGGCGATTGACGATGCCCAATACGCCAGCGTTCGCGCGACATCCCAACTGGCGCAGAAGTACGCGACCTTGATGAACCGTGAGAGCGCTCACGAGATCCTGAAGAAGAAGCTCGAGGAGAGCGCTGCTGCCGAGCCGGAGCCCCAACCGGAGCCGTCGGATGATTTCGCGTGGAGAGGGCAGGAGCGCGCGGCGCCCGCTCCTCGCAGACGTGCTGCGCCAGCACCACGCCGAAGGCAGACGTCAGTGGAGCGCACGGTGCAAACGGTCGCGCGTCAGGCGACCCGCACCGTCACCCAGCAGATCGTGCGCGGAATCTTCGGCATGCTGAAAGGGCGGTAGTTCGATTGCTCGCAGCTGGTGGGATGCGTTCGTTGCTGGTTGCTGGTTGTCTGCGGTTTTCCTCCTGGACAGTCTTGTAAACAGGAGTCTGCGCGGCAGCGAACCGGAAACAGAAACGGCGACCGTAAGGTCGCCGTTACTGTCGCTGAGTCGTCGATCGAGACCCTCCGGCTCGCGTTGCAGAGAGAGAGGTAGCTTCAGCAATTCCACGGAGGCACGCCCATTCGCCCGCTCTTCCGTGGTTGGGTCCGAGGTGGGCGCAAACAGAAGGGTCTCGATCGACTTCTCAAAGAACTTCGTACAAAAGAAAAGGGGCTCTACGCCCCCTGGTTGCCGTTGCCGGCGTGCTGCTGATTTCCAGAATCTACATCACCTGCTGGAAAAAAGGAAGTGAGCTGCGTCACACTTCTAAGCTCGCGACTTGTACCAATCGGCGTTCATCTCGGTGTAGTGCTTCCATTTCTCAGGGACCAGGTCCGCGGGGAAAATCGCTTGTACGGGGCACGCCGGCTCGCACGCACCGCAGTCGATGCAGACGTCGGGGTCGATGTACAGCATCTCATACTGTTCGAAGTCGCCTTCATCTTTGCGGGGATGGATGCAGTCGACAGGGCAGACGTCGACGCAGGCGGTGTCTTTCGTTCCGATGCAGGGCTCAGCGATGGTGTAGGTCATGATCGAACGGTTCCTTCGAATGTTTCGGTTCGGGGCATTCTAGCCCGGATTATTTCAGCGTCTCACTCGTTCCATCGGCGGATCGATTCGATCTGGTAGTCGTTGCCCATGAACGTCACCAAGTCGCCAGTGGTGTGTCCCATGAGTTTTCCCGCGACCTCCGAGAGATTGGAGTAGACGCCACGCTCCGGGTCCGATTCCCACGGCCCGAGGATGGTCACGTCGCGGCGCGTGTCTCCGTTGGACAGCTCGACCTTCGTCCCGACGCGCACCGTCGTCGCATCGACCTGGCTGGGGTCGAGCACGCGCACGCGGGAGATTTCCGAGGCGAGTTCGCCCACGCGGGCGGAGAGGTACTCGGCTCGCTGGCGCGCGGCCTTGTACTCGAAATTCTCGCGGAGGTCCCCCATCTCGCGAGCGGCCTGGAGCGCCTTCGAGTTCGCCGGAATGTCGACGCTCCGCAGATTGTGCAGCTCTCCGCGCTTCCTTTCCAGCGACTCGCTGGTGGCGTATACAGGCTCCTGTTGCGGCTCGCGAAGCGTGGGGTACTTCATCAGCGCAGCGGCCTTGATGATGTCGCGGCGATACTCCTCGAGCGCGCCGTAACGATCGAGCGTCTCCACCAGCTTGCGCGCCTGATCCTCGTTGTCCTGGCTCATCACGATGCGCACTGCCAGGGCACCCTTGTCGAAGAGCTCGCGCAGCCGTGCGCGCACCGAGGAGAACTCATCGTGCGTGAGCGCGTCGAGGATCTGAAAGAGCAGCGTGTAGTTTGCGCGCTCACTCATCGCCGGCTCGTCGTTGAGACGCTTCACCATCCAGAAGAACGCGTGCGGATGGCGGCGCGGGTAGCGGAGCGTTTCATCCACGAGGCGCCCGCTGATGTCCGTCTGCTGCGCCTCGTCGAGTGCACTCATGACCGAAGAGAGAATGCGAGGCTCCTGATCGAGGAAGAACACTTCGCCGTAGACCTTCGGCCAGTCGGGATGGTTCTCGCGCACGAGAGTGAGCGCGCGCTCGCGCAGCGCCTTATCCGTGATGCCGGCGACGATGCGCGAGGCCATGGCACCGGTGAGCAGTGAGTTTGGCTCGATGGTCGCCGGGAAGTTTCCGGGCAGCGACTCCAGCGTGGTCAGGATCTGCCAGGCCATGGCCGCGTCCGTGCGCGCCAGCCTGGCTGCGACCGAGGCCAGCGAGGATGAGAAGAAGTCTGCGATGTCCTGGCCGCGAGCGCTGTGCTTTCGTGCGAGATCGAGCTTGGTCTTCACGTCGGACCGCTCGAAGTCGCGCCGGACCGCTGCTTCCGCGTCGGACTGCGACCCCGCGAACGCATACGTAGCCTTCGCGCCGGTGCCACTGGTGACGATGCGCGGATTCTTCCGGGAGTTGTTCCACCACGAGCTCCACTTCTCTTCCGGAACGATCCCGATCACTGCGTCGCGCACTTCAGCCATCATCATCGGCCGGCCGAAGCTCTGCAGGATGCGCGCGAAAAACTCGGCAGGCGAATCCTTGGCCCGCTTCTTCACTCCCTCTGCATCGCTGAACTTCTCGCGCAACACATGCCCCTCGGGCAGCGGGATCAGGTACTTGGCCGTGGCACCCAGCGGGACGGAGACGCGCTTGTCGCGCTCGAAATCGAGCCGGCAGACGCCCAGCTCGGGGTTCAGCTCCGTGACCATGCCCGCCCCGCGGCCGGTCATGAAGAAACACTCACCAACGTCGTAGTTCAACCACATCTCGATCTTCTCCGTGCGCTCGACAGGGTTGCTCTGAGGATCGCCGAAGTTCGCGAACTGAAACGTGCGAGCGAAGCTCCTGTGATCGCCGTATGCCTTGCGCAGCGCATCCTCGAGCGTGGGGCGAAGTGTGGCCGGGTGCTTGGAGAGGCGCCCGATCTCCTTGAGCACCTGCAGGCGTTGCATCCAGAACTTGCGCTCCTTGAGCGCGTCGGAGAGGAGGCCGAGGAGCATGTCGGACTGCGTACGCTGTTCCGCTTTGCGAAGAGCCTTCGCGGCGGTGATGAAAGCCTCGACGTCCGAGGGGTCACGCTCGACCTGATCCATCCAGAGCGCCTCGAGGTCGTCGAACTTCTTTTTGTGAATCAGAGCATTCGCATCTTCGCGGAACGGCATGGGGGCCGGATTCTATGACAAGCGCGCGCCCAGCGCGCGCCTGTCGCTGCCGGTTTTCCGGTTCCTGGTTACCTGAGGGCCGCTGGCGGGGACGGCAGGGAGAAGGATTGTCCGGCCGAGAACCCGATGGATGCCCGGGAACGAAAAGAGCCGAACTCATGCCCGGCTCGAGATCGCGGCGGACAAGTTGTTCCCTCGCCAGCAGACCGGGAGGGGGTCAGCGACGCAGCTTGACGATGGCCTTGAAGACGTCGAAAGGAAGCTGCTCCGCATGGACGATGTGGCGGAGGTGGTGGAGCGTCGCACGGCGCTCTTTCACGTCGTCGACGGTGATGTTGTGCTTCCGGAGAAGCTCGTGGGCTCTGTTCTCGGGCATGGTTTTTCCCTGGTTGGTCCAGCGTTGAGTGCAGGGGAACGGGCGCCGCGGGAGCCCTATTCCGTGGGCCAGCTGGTGGACGCTTCGCGCGATGAACGGGGGCGGAAGCGATGATCGTCGGGCCGGCTATCGCAACGGTCGTTGGGACGAGTTTCCCGGAGGGTCCCGCGCCCCAGCCGGGGCGCACATTAAAAAAATTGGCGCTTTACGGTGGTGTCGC
>JANMSA010000589.1:0-2431 GCA_031388865.1 Acidobacteriota bacterium
GAGTCTGCGTCGGTCTCGACGGCGCGGGCTGCGGCCGGGAGCGTTCCGCCCATGAGCAGGGTCACCGGCCCGAGAATCACCACCGCCAGCGCGAGCCTCAGCAGGGTCGCACCGAGGAGGCCGAGTTGCGGCGACCCCCCGCTGGCAAAGTAGATCTTTGAGGCAAGGAACAGCAGCACTGGAGAGATTGCCGCCGCGCCGGCGATGAAGAGCTCGAGCTTCGCGTAGTACGCCAGAGGCCGCGCCTTCTGATCGGCGCGCTTGCCGAGCAGGGCGCTGCCGAGGCCGAGGCCGGCCATGAAGATGGCCAGGACGGCACCAGTGGCAAACGTCGACGCGCCGAAGATCAGGCGGAACTGGCGGAGCCACACCGTCTGATAAATGAGCGCGGAGAGACCGGAGAAGAAGAGGAGCGCCGCGACTCTGACCGCATCGCGATTCATCTGCAGCGGTCCGCCGACAAAGCGCGGATGCTCTGAGCACCTCCGACCATCGCATCAGCAAGCGCGGAGAGACCGGCCGGCATCGGCAGCGGATCGTCGATCCACTTCGCCGTGGTCACGGCGCCTGCCTCGTTGACCGTGAGCGTGTACTCAAAACGATCGCAGCATGGGTTCTCCGGGACATACGACTCTCTCCACTCACCCCTTCGTGAGCCTGCGAGCAGACCAGCGAAGCGGTCAAGCTCTTCTGCCGTGACGCGGAAGGTGCACGCGCTTCCATTGAAGAGGGTCGCCTTTACGTTGCCGTCCGAGGCAACCGCATACGAGCCCGCGCCGCGCCCTGCGAGCCCACCGCTGCTGGTGACCTCGATCCTCCACGGTTCAGCGGGAGAGGCGTTCGACCCGGCGCAGCCGGAAAAGAGGATCACGCTCAGCAGAAGTCCGGGAACTTTCACGCACTCTCCAAGTTGTAGATTTCACGCTCGAGAATCGCGTGAGAGGCATCAAAATACCTCGAAATGGCGCAGTTTGTTGCGCCTCTCCAGGGTGCGTCGTAAACTCGCTTCCTCCACACGAATGCCTATCCACCGATCATGCAGACTACCGATTTCCCGCGCTTCCCCCTCGGCGGCACACCTCGGGAAAAGAAATGAAGGAGCAGTCAAATGGCCACTGTACCGAATGACAAACTGAAGGCCGCTGAGACGGCGCTCTCGCAGATCGAGCGCCAGTTCGGCAAGGGCTCGATCATGCGTCTGGGCGCGAAAGAGTTCGTTCCCATCGCCGCGATCTCGACAGGTTCCATCGGCGTCGATGCCGCGCTCGGAGTAGGCGGAGTTCCGCGTGGACGCATCATCGAGATCTTCGGCCCGGAATCGTCAGGAAAGACCACGCTGTCGCTGCACATCATCGCCGAGGCGCAGAAGGCCGGCGGGCTGGCGGCGTTCATCGACGCCGAGCATGCGCTGGATGCGGAGTACGCGAAGAAGCTCGGGGTCGACATCGACAACCTGCTCGTGTCGCAGCCGGACTCGGGCGAGCAGGCCCTGGAGATCGCCGAGGTGCTGGTGCGCTCGGGTGCGATTGACGTGATCGTCATCGACTCCGTCGCGGCGCTGGTGCCGCGAGCGGAGCTCGAGGGGGAGATGGGTGATTCTCACGTAGGTTTACAGGCACGATTAATGTCGCAGGCAATGCGCAAATTAACAGCAATCATGGCGAAGTCAAAAACGACCATGATTTTCATCAATCAAATTCGCGAGAAGATCGGCGTGATGTTCGGCAACCCCGAGACCACCACCGGTGGGCGTGCCTTGAAGTTCTACTCGTCGGTCCGCCTGGACATCCGCCGCACCAACCAGATCAAGGAAGGCGACGAGGTCGTGGGATCGCGTGTGAAGGTAAAGGTCGTCAAGAACAAGGTTGCCGCACCGTTCCGGTATGCGGAGTTCGACGTCGGCTATGGCGAGGGGATCTCGAAGACCGGTGAGCTGCTGGACATCGGGATCGAGAACAAGCTCATCGAAAAATCCGGCTCCTGGTTCTCGTACGGCGACGTGCGCCTGGGACAGGGCCGCGAAAACGCGAAGCAGTTCATCAAGGAGAACGCCGACCTCTCCGCGGAGCTCGAAGTGAAGGTTCGCCGCCTCCTCGGGATCGGCGGCCCGGAGCTGACCGTGATCGAAGGAGGAGAGCCGGCCGTGGCGAAGGTCGAGCGCATGGTCCGCAAGTGACCGGTCACCGCCTGGATCGCTGATCACTCTTTCTGCAAAGGCGGGCCTCACGGCCCGCCTTTTTTTGCGACGTGTGATTCCTCGAACCACGCTTCTCAAGGACATCTCGAATGACACACCTGTTGCTTGCATGAGTGCCCCCTCATCCGCCTTCGGCACCTCCCCCGTGCGCGGGGGAGAAGGCTCTCGAGGGGAGGTGCGGCGCGACTCGGACGTTTTTCGCTCTCGGGAAAAACAAACATCGAGAGCCTTCTC
>JANMSA010000606.1:0-2884 GCA_031388865.1 Acidobacteriota bacterium
CAACAAGGGCAGGAAGCTGTCGGCGATCGGACCCGTGCCGATCAGCAGGACCGTTTCGCCTGATCCCTTCATCTCGTACTCCAACTCCACTCCGTTGACCTTTACCTTGTCCATTTCTCTGCCTCCATTTCCGTATTTGTATGGCGTCGTAGTTCATGGCCGCTGGGGTCGCCCGAGCTCCTAACGGCCGGCGGCCGCAAGCGACTTCACATCACTGGTGGTAAGCGGCTGTCAGCCGAATCCCCAGACGCCGCTTTTCACATATTCAACAACGACCCAGGTGACCTGACGCATGTTCTCGCCCTCAATCGTGACCATCGTGTCGGTGATCTTCCGGACGATGTCCTGCTTCTGGCTTGTTGAGAAAACTCCCTCAATGATCTTGACGTTGATAAAAGGCATGACGCGCTCCCTTTCTGTGGTTTCTGTCTGTGACTTCTGGTCTGTGTGACTTCTCCAAACTTTCCTTCGTCTTTGCGCTCTCGATGATTTCTCCCCTACCCCCTCCAGGATTGCCGCACCCTGTCGGAGAGCTCCTGAATGGCAGAGCCCAAGGGCCGCCAACCGATATGCGTAACCAAGGGCGTTACGGTGGTAACTTCTGCGATTACATTGAGTAAAAAGTCGCCGCCTTCCGTGTCGATGAGCGATGAATCGTCCGGCGAGGCCCTGCTTACACGGGCACGAGATGCTGCGATGCGAGGGGAATGGCAACAGTCTTACGAGGGGCTCATCGAGATGGACGCGCGATCGCCTCTGAGTGCGCCGGACCTGGCCCTTCTCGCCGACATGGCCTACGCCGCGGGTCATTTCGACGTGACCATCGCCACGTGGGAACGGGCTTACAGACAGAGCGTGAGTGTCGGTGATCGTCTTGCGGCCGCAGGCGCGGCCGTACGGGTGGCGATGCACCTGCTCTTCGACACGGCTCTGATGGCTCCGGTGCGGGCGTGGGCCAAACGGGTCGAGCAGAACCTGGAGGGCGTGGACGGCGTGACGCAGGTTCATGCCTGGCTGGCAGTGGTTCGCAACTACGAACGGCTGCTATCAGGCGACTTCCAGGAGGCGCGGCAGTGGGCCCGCCGAGCGATCGATACGGGAGAGAAATGTGCTCCGGCCGCAGCCGCGATCGGTCGTGTCGCCGAGGCCCGGAGCCTGATTCTCGAAGGCGACGTCGCGCAGGGGCTCGGGCTGCTCAATGAAGCAGCTCTGGCAGCGGTCTCCGGTGAGCTCGATCCTCTCTCCACCGGAATGGTTTATTGCGAAGTCGTGTGCGCGCTGCAGGCGCTCGCGCAATATGACCTGGCCGAGGAGTGGACCGAAGCGATGGAGCGGTGGCGGAAAGGACAGCCTGTGGGGAGCGTCCACGGGCGCTGCCGGGTTCACCGGGCCGAGATCCTGCGGCTGCGAGGGTCGTGGATGGAAGCAGAGAAGGAAGCGCTTCTGGCCTGCGACGAGCTCCGGCCCTACTTGCGCCGGGAATTCGGGTGGCCGCTGACGGAGCTCGGCCGGATCCGCCTCAGGCGGGGAGACATCAAAGGGGCCGAGGCGGCATTCATCGCGGCACACGAGGCCGGGTGGGATCCGCAGCCGGGCCTGGCCCTGGTTCATCTGGCTCAGGGTGAAGTTGGACTGGCGTCAGCATCCATCCGGGATGCTCTCCAGCGCCCCGGAAATGTGCCCTCCAAGGAGGTTCCCCCTAACACTGCGCTTCGCCGCGCTCCCCTTCTCGAGGCCCAGGTCGAGATCGAGGTCGCCGCCGGAAACCTCGATGTTGCCCGATCGGCGGTAGAGCAGCTGGCAGGTATCGGGGCGTTGTTCGAGAGCAAGGCGCTCGCTGCCAGCGCGACGCTGGCCCGAGCGAGAATCCGTCTCGCCGAAGACGATGCGGCCGGCGCACGCCAGGATTTCGAAGCAGCGGGGCAGCTCTGGAACGAAGTCGGCGCACCCTACGAGACAGCCATCGCCCGCATGGGACTGGGGGACTCATACCGCGCCGAGGGAAACGAGACTCGAGCCCTTCTCGAGTTCCGAGCGGCACGGTCAGTCTTCGAGCAGATCGGAGCCCGGCTCGAAGCGGCGCGAGCGTCGCAGGCTTGCGGCGACGAGCAAGGAAATAACCCAGGAAAGCCTGGAGCACCGCTGCAGCCGGCTCCATCAGGCGCCGATGGGCGCGTCGACCAGGGAAACGTCTTTCGGCGAGAGGGCGACTACTGGTCTCTCGTGTTCGAGGAACATACCGTACGTCTGCGGGACTCGAAGGGCCTGCACTACCTGGCCCGGCTCCTCGCCGATCCCGGAAGGGAGTTTCACGTTCTGGATCTGGTCGCCCGCGACAGGGGCGACAGGCTCGAGGGCGGAACGTTAAACCGGGCAGCAGACCCCGACCTGCAGTCATCGGGTGGATCAGATTCCGGCCCGATGCTCGATGCGCAGGCCAAAGAGTCGTACCGCCGGAGGCTGACCGAGATCGAGACGGACATCGATGAGGCGCGGGCCATGGGGGATTCGGAACGAGCCTCCCAGGCAGATTCCGAGCGTGACTTCATCGTGCGCGAGCTGTCTCGTGCCTTCGGGCTGGGGGGTCGGAGTCGACCCGCGGGCTCCGCGTCTGAACGGGCCAGAGTCAGCGTGACTCGCGCCGTGCGTCAGGCCATGGCACGAATCCAGGAGCAGAACTCGCCGTTGGGGGAGCACCTCGACCGGGCCATCCGCACCGGCACTTACTGCACGTACCTGCCCGACTCCCGCCTGCCGGTGGCCTGGCAGCTCTAACGCCTTAGGAGCCGAAACGCGAGGCTGAAGAACTACTGGAGTCGTGAGTCGATTGTTCTTCACGATCTCCAATCCAGATCTCAACGACGAACGGCGCTCTTATCCAAAC
>JANMSA010000615.1:0-1659 GCA_031388865.1 Acidobacteriota bacterium
GAGTCGACCTGGATCGGACCAGCGCGCCGTCATGAGGCAAGCGTGCCGGCAGCCGGCGGTCATGCCTAGTTGGCCGATTGGGCCATGTCGTCGGGCTTGGGCAGCCGCCCACTTCGCTCGCGCGCGGCCGACACCGGGCGGCTACGTCGCATCGCATGCCCGGTCGTCGATCGCTAGCCACCCTGCTCGGGCCTCATTCGACTCGTGGGACGACCTCCGAGCAGGGATCATCGCGCGACGGTTCGACGTGCTGGTCACGATGCCGGCCTTTGTGAGGGGACGCCGTCGATCGACGCGGCGAGTCGTGAGCGCGTCGACCATAGCTTCCACGACCACGGTGACTGCGAACGCGACCCACAAGCAAGAGGCGTGCACGAACAACGCGAACGGTAGCTGTCAGATGAGTCGGCTGATCAGCTCCGCGATGCGAGTCGCCTCAGCCGGCGCCGCCGGGTCATCCGCCGCCAATTCGAAGTGACGAGACGTCCATTCCCGGATCGACGGCAGCCCCGGCCCAAACGGCTCCTCCGGGAGCGCGCGGCCATCGCCCAAGAAGACGGCGAGGTCCCGGATGCGCGGGTAGCGCTCGACCAGCTCGATCATCTCGGCGTTGGCATCGGCCCGGAGGGCGACGTCGCGCTCGGTTTCGCCGATCGTCGGGGCAAAGCCGACCTCGTCGCTCAACCAGGCGAAGGCGAACCGCTTGAGCTCGGGGTTCTGGTGGAGGTAGTGATCAACGTGCCACGCGGAATTGGCGATCACGAGGTCGAACGGCTCGCGTGACACGACGTCGGCGAAGACCATGAAGTTCGCGAACCGGACCTCGTCGTGCCGGCGGTGTGCGGCGTAGGAACGCCCCTCGCCACCCGCGAGCAGCGTCGGCCGAAGCTCGCTCAGCAGGCTCCGGCTCGAGGGGTGGACGATCTCGTCATGCGCCGTCAACCAGGTCCCGAGGCGCTCCTCGACGAGCCACTCGATCACCAGGTCCGGCATGCGCACCCGGAGTGCCCGGGTGATGGCCAGATCGCGTCGGAGCCCGTCGGGCTCGCCGGCGCGAGGGACGACGAGGACCCGACGGGGTCGATCGATCGCCCGCCTCCAGCGCACGGTCGTCGGCGCGGACCCGGCCATGGATTCGAGGAACTCGCGGACGAGCAGGTCGAAGGCCACCGGGTCCCGGTTTCCCGAGCAATGCCCGGCGCCCTCGAGGACGACGAGCTGCCCGCCGGTGGACTCCGCCAGCCGGACGCTCCGCTCCACGGGCGTGAGGGCGTCGTCCTGCCCGTGGATGACCAGGACCGGACAGGTCACCCGCGCTGCCAGCTCCAGGGCTTCTGCGGCGCCATCCATGCCGGGCCCGGTGACCGTGGCGATCAGCGTGTCCGGCGTCGTGTCGAGGCCCCAGGCGACGCAATCCTCGATCACCGAAAGCGAATGTGGCTCGGTCCAGACCTTGGAGAAGAAGAACCGCAGGAATTCCTCGTAGTGGTCGCGCCAGTACGCCGCGTTCCACTTCGCCCATCCATCGGTCGACCGGTACGGCTCGTCGAACGGGACCGAGTCGGAGTCGTCCGGATCCTTGGGGGCCAGCGGCACGTTGGTGCCGCTGAAGACGGCTCCCTGGACCCGCGTCGGGTGCTCCGCCGCGAGGCGGAGGAG
>JANMSA010000722.1:0-10283 GCA_031388865.1 Acidobacteriota bacterium
CGTTCATCCGGCTGGCCGGCCGGGATCTCTACGGTACCGGTCTGGGCATCACGGACAACGACCCGGTCTGGGGCCGCTACGCCGTGAACCTCGCTACAGTGAAGCCTCTCGAGGGCGATCCGTCCAAGGTGGTGCTGCTCATCAATCTGCGCCGCATCCCGCCGCGCACCGCCGCTGAGTCGCGCGCCCTCCTTGGCAAACAGCTCGAGAAGTTCAACAAGAGGACCGGAGCAGCACTGGTCATTGACGATTCGCTCTCGTACTTCCAGGATGAACCTCTGGAATTCGATCCAGAGGCGAAGATCGTGCGTCGCCTGATGGCCGCGTACACGCGCGCGACGGGGACCAGTCCGAAGCCCGCCATCTCGGGCGGCGGGACATACGCGAAGAGACTGCCGAACGCGATCGCCTTCGGGATGTGGTTCCCCGGGAAACCGTACCCCGGTCACGATGTCGACGAGAAGATCCTCATCGAGGACCTCCACCGCGGCGCGCGCGTGCTCATCCATGCGCTGGTGGATATCGCTACCGGACCGAAGATGGAGTCAGCGTTCGCCCCTTGAAAAGCGAGTCCAAAGTCTCACAGTCTCAGAGTCGCAAAGAGAGTGATGGTCGGCAACTTTTCGACTTTTGAGACCTTGAGACTCGAGACCTCGAGACCTTGACACTTCTGACCTTCATGGAGCGCTCACGACGACTGGTCGTCCTGACCGGTGCGGGCTGCAGCACCGAGTCGGGAATCCCCGACTACCGGAGTCCCGGCGGTGCCTGGACGCGTCACAAGCCCATCTACTTCGGCGCGTTCATGCGCAGTGCGGAGGTACGGCGGTTTTACTGGGCTCGCAGCTATCGCGGGTGGCCGCGGTTCGACCGTGCGCGGCCCAACGCCGCGCATCTTGCACTGGCGGAGCTCGAGTCCCTTGGCCTCGTGCACCAGCTCATCACCCAGAATGTGGACGATCTGCACCAGGAGGCTGGGAGCCGTGCGGTCGTTCAGCTTCACGGGCGCAATCGCGTGGTGGTGTGCCTCGATTGCCGCGGGGAGTTTCCTCGAGAGGAGATGCAGGAGCGGCTGCGCGAACAAAACGCGGGCTGGCTCGCGGCCGCCCAATGGGACCGCTTCCACGCGGACGAGGCAGACTTTGCTCCCGATGGAGACGCAGAAATCACCCAGCATGTGGAGGGTTTCGCGGTTCCGGAGTGCCGGCGCTGCGGCGGCGTGCTCAAACCGGCAGTGGTGTTCTTTGGCGAATCCGTGCCGCGCGAGAAAGTCGAGTACGCGATGACGCGCGTCGACGAAGCCGACGCCCTCCTCGTCGCCGGATCATCGCTGACGGTGTGGTCTGGCTACCGTTTCGCGAGACGCGCCCATGAACGCGGCATTCCCATCGCCATCGTGAACATCGGTCCGACCCGCGCGGATGACCTGGCCACGGTCAAAGTAGAGGAGAAGTGCGGGGCGGCGCTGGCGGACCTCGTTCACGGCTGCCACAGTCTCGCCGGCTCGTAGGTTCATCGGCTCAAGTTCAGAGTCTCAGCTCGGGATCGCACAGTCTCGTCGAGTACGCCGCGCGCTACAAGGGGATGCGCATTGAGGAGTCCGTTTTCCGCGACCCCTGCCGGGGTCGATTGTTGGCGGTCGCGTTAACCGGTGGTCGCTCGCTTCGCTCTCACCACCGGCTACCGTACGTGCCGCCTCCAGCGGCGACCCCCGGAGCCAACCGACAGCATGAACCTCTGAGACCATGAACGTTTGAGACCATGAGCCTTTGAGACCATGAACCTCTGAGACTATGAATCTCAGACCGCGACCCGCGGGCCCGAGCCTCACCCTCGCGTTAGCTCGATCACAGTGATCTCCGGCGTCATCCCCAGCCGGAACGGGAACAACCAGAATCCCGTGCCGGTGCTCACATAGAGCTGCGTAGGCGCGACGTCGTACAGGCCCATGTGATGGGGGAGGAAGACGCCGGCGAGCGACCAGCGCAGGGGACGGAAGCCTAGCTGACCACCGTGACTGTGTCCGGTCAGCGCCAGCGGAACACCGAGCCGGCGCGCCTCGGCAATGATCGAGGGCTGGTGGGAGAGAGCGATGGCCACGCTCGATGCGGGCTTGGCGCGCAGCGCTTTTCCAAGGTCAGGGGCGAGGAGTTTCCTGTTGTTGCTCTGCGCCGCCGCGCGGTCCGAGACGCCGGCGATCCAGAGCTCGCCAAATGGAACGCCTTCATTGACGAGCAGGCGCAGGCGGGTTCCGCGGAAACTGGCGACGACGCGCGATGCGTCGCCGTACATCTCGTGATTGCCCAGAACGCCGAGGAGCGGGATTGCAGGGGCGAGCGCGCGCGTCCCTGCCAGCAGCTTCGGCACGAAGTGGGGGTCGTCGTCGATCATGTCCCCCGCAATCAGCACGACGTCCGGGCGCAGAGAGCTTGTCGTGGCGAAGATTCTGTCGAGCCGCGAGCGGCGCGTGAAGAGCCCGACATGCAGATCGGTGAGCAGCGCGATCTTCATTCCGTCTGCGGATGCCGGAAGGTTGCTGATGCGCACCGGGACTCGTTCGATCCGCAGAGGCACAAGGGCCTGATACAAGCCGAGGAGGAAGCCAGCGATCAGGGCTACCAGAAAGACGCGTGAGGGCCATCGCGCGAAGTCGGCGAATCTGTGCCGGCGCGCGAACAGCCACGCGATGAGCACGAGCAGAAGGAACGCCGAGTAGAGAAGGGTGAAGCAGGTCCATCCGAACCAGGCCGGCCCGAGGATGGCGCGAACAGCGCGGCTGAAAGGCGTCAGCGCGCGCAGAAGGGGAAAGAACAGCCACATCAGATTGCCGGCCACCGCCAGCCCGATGATCCAACGCTTCCGCCGCGGATGCACGCGCAGCAGCTGCCGGACGGTCAGCCAGTTGAAGGGGAGGAAGATGAGCAGCGCGACGAAGAGAAAAAGGGCGACGCGCATGGGCGGGGGAGTCTACCCGAGGCGCGAAGCGTGTTGGCGCTTTTCAATTTTCAATTTTCAATTTTCAATTCCGCTACTCAGCAGCGTTGGCCTTCTTCGCCTTCTTGCGATCGACATCCCGCTGTGAGTGATCGAGCGTCGTCTTGCGGATGCGGATCGACGCGGGCGTCACTTCCACCAGCTCGTCGTCTTCGATCCACTCCAGAGTCTGTTCGAGCGTCAGGAGGCGAGGCGGGGTGAGGCGCACGGCCATGTCCGACCCGGACGCACGCATGTTCGTGAGGTGTTTGGCCTTGCACACCTGCACGACCATGTCGCTGTCGCGGGAGTTCTCGCCGACGATTTGACCGCCGTACACTTTGCTTCCCGGTCCGAGGAAGAGCGAGGAGCGCTCCTGCAGCGGCTCGATGGCGTAGGCAGTCGTGTCTCCTGCTTCCTTGGCGATCAGCGCACCGCGGGTGCGCCCCGAAAGCTCGCCGCGATACGGGCCGTACTCGAGGAACGTGTGGTACAGCAGCCCCGTGCCGCGCGTGTCCGTGAGGAACTCCGTGCGGATTCCGAAGAGCCCCCGCGTGGGGATCTTGAACTCGATGCGTACGCGGCCGGTGCCGGGGTTCACCATGTCGGTCATGTCGCCGCGGCGTTCCTGCAGCTTCTCCATCACCGTCCCGACATGCGCCTCCTCGATGTCCACGACCAGCGCCTCGTACGGCTCCATGGTCTGGCCGTTGATGTTCTTGAGGATGACCTGGGGTCGCGACAGCGCGAACTCGTAGCCTTCACGGCGCATGTTCTCTGCGAGGATGGAGAGGTGGAGCTCGCCGCGTCCGGCGACCTCGAAGCGGTCGGCCAGACCAGTGTCGCGCACGCGCAGCGCAACGTCCTTGCGCAGCTCGCGGTCCAGACGGTCTTTGATGTTGCGCGAGGTCACGTACTTTCCTTCCGTGCCCGCGAACGGGGAATCGTTGACCATCCAGAACATCGAGACCGTCGGCTCGTCGATGGCAATCGGGGTCAGCGCCTCGGGATTGTCGGCGGCCGCAAAGGTCTCGCCGATCTCGACGTCGACAAATCCCGCAATGGCCACGATCTCGCCCGCGGATGCCTCTTCCACTTCCTCGCGCTTGAGGCCTTCGAAGACCGTCAGCTTCGTGACGCGGCCCTTCTTGTGGCTGCCGTCGCGCAGGATGAGCACGACGTCGGAGCCCTGGCGGATGCGGCCGCGCTGCACCCGACCGATGCCCAGGCGTCCCACGTACTCGTTGTAGTCGATGGCGCTCACCAGGAGCTGCAGTGGCGCGTCCGCGTATCCCGGAGGCGGCGGAGTGCGCTTGAGAATGGCGTCGAACAGGGGGCGGCAGTCTTCGGTCGTGTCCGTAAGCTCGTGGCGAACGATGCCCTTGCGGCCGATGGCGTAAAGGATGGGGAAGTCGAGCTGCTCATCCGAAGCACCGAGCTCGATCATCAGGTCGAAGACTTCGTTGACGACTTCGGTGGGACGGGAGTCGGAACGATCGATCTTGTTGATGACCACGATGGGCAGGAGGCCAAGGCCGAGGGCCTTGCGGAGGACGAAGCGCGTTTGCGGCATCGGGCCTTCCGCGGCGTCGACGAGCAGAATCACGCCGTCGACCATCGACAACACACGCTCGACCTCGCCGCCAAAGTCGGCGTGGCCCGGCGTATCGACGATGTTGATCTTCACCTCGGCGGGGTGGATGAAGTCCGCGGGAAGGTCGTGTCCGCCGGCGGTGTGCGTCGGCTCGTGATGCACCGGGTGTCCGAGGGCATCGGGCTGGTCGACCAGGTAGCGGATGGAGGTGTTCTTCGCCAGGATGGTGATCCCGCGCTCCTTCTCCAGGTCATTCGAGTCCATGACCCGATCGTCCATGTGCTGATAGGAGCGGATCGCCCCCGCCTGCTTGAGCAGGGCGTCGACGAGCGTGGTCTTTCCATGGTCGACGTGGGCGATGATGGCAACGTTGCGGATGTCGTAGCGGAATTGCGGCATGCGGCGGGCGTAACCGCGCCCGGGCGGATCGTGTTCCCCGGTGATTCGGTTGGTGGTGTTCCTGGAAATCGGTTGCTGGTGTTCCGCCCCTCAGCCCTCCCGTTTTCCGCCCTCCCGCACACCCGTTGTCTGGTCAGACGGTTGCCTGAATGGAGGACGGGCGGGTAGATGGTGAGTCCTGGTGTGCCCGGTGACTCGGTTGCTGGGGAAAACGTCCACCCGTTGACTGGTCTCAGGTCGCTTGAATGAGCAACGGGTGTGAGGTTGGGTGGGAAACCAGCAACCAGCGACCTTGCGTGCCGGTAACATGGGCGGATGAGAAAGATGATCGTTGCACTGGCCATGACGATCGCAGCAGGCGCGGGCGCGCAGGAACGCGACATGGGGCGCGTCAACTGGATGGAGTTCCGGGAGCTCGTTCCCGCGAAGATCAGCACCGTGCTGCTGCCGACCGGGACACTCGAGCCGCATGGTGTGGCCAACAATGGTGCGGACATCACGGCGCCGGAGGCGATGGCTCGCACGATGGCACCGCGCCTCAACGCCATGATTGCGCCGGCCGTTCCGTACGGGATCACCGGCTCGATGGAGGCTTACCCCGGCGCCTTCCAGATTCCGGAAACGGCGTACCGGCCGTACATCAAGGCGGTCATGGAGGGGCTGGCGAAGAATGGGTTTCGCAATATCATCGTCCTCAATGGACATGGCGGGCCGCAGACGGCGGTGCTCAACGCCGTGGCCGCGGAAGTCGCGACTGAAAAGCGCGTCCGCACGCTGGTCATCAACTGGTGGTCGTTCGCGTCCGATGTGACGAAGGAAGTGTTCGGCGAGGACGGCGGGCACGCGGGATGGAACGAGACGGCCATGGTGCAGGCGGTCGATCGCACGCTGGTGCACCCGGAGCGCTACAGCGACAAACTGGCGACTGCGTATCCCGCAGCAGGCACGTGGAGTGCGGCTCCGTTCCCTTCCTCGATCGGTTTGTACCTGCCTGGCCAGGGTCTCCCGAAGTTCGATCAGAAGAAGGCCGACGAGTATTACCGGAAGGTGACGGACAAAGTCGCGACGCTGGTGCGCGACACGATCGCAAAATGGGATGAAGCGGGACTGTAGAATGCGCCAGTGATCCGGCGCATCTGCGTGTTCTGCGGCTCCAACACCGGCTCGGATCCTTCGAGTCTTCGAGTCTTCGAGTCTTCGAGTCTTCGAGTCTTCGAGTCTTCGAGTTCACAGGCTCACAGGCTCACAGTCTCATAGGGGAGCATGGCAGATACCTATGAGCCGATGAACCTGTGAGCCTATGAACTTTGGCGCGTGTGAACGCAACCTCCGAGCCGCGTGTCACACCCTCGAAGACTGGAAGACTGGAAGACTGGAAGACTGGAAGTCTCGAAGACTCGAAGACTCGAAGACTAATAAGTGACCCGGTGGTAGTACTTGAACTTCCTGCGCTCGTTCGCGACCACGATCGGATAGAACTTAGCCGTCTTCAGGGCGTTTGCGTTCTGTTCGGCGAGGGCGATGGAGCCGGTCGTGTTGCTGAGGATGCGGAAGCCGGTCACCTCGCCGTCGGAGCTCACGTCGGCCTCGATGTAGATCTCGCCTTTGGCGGAAGGCGCCGACACGGGCATGGGCATGACCTTGAACTTCGGCTGAGGGTCTTCCTCCGCTTTTTCTTTTCCTTCCGCGGTCGTGAGCTCAGCCTTCTTCGCCCATCCCGAGCGATCGCCCGTCCGCACCTCGGTCCACTCACCCTTTTCTGCGAGCAACGAGACGGCCTCTCCGTTCTGATAGGTGATGATCACCGGAGCGGTGTCGCTGGCCTGCTCGCGCACCGCGAGCTCGGGCGCGCCAACGTACATCACCGCGATCGGCTCACGCGTGTCCGAGACGACGGTGTCCGTGAGGGTCGTCTCTCCCTTGCAAGCGGCGAGGAGGAGGAGCAGGAGGGCTGCGTTGCGCATCCCGCGAAGATAGTCGCAAAGTCGCAAAGTCTCAAAGGGGGAGACCGCGGAGACGCTCAGTGTGTCGAGGATTCGAGACGTGCGACGGGTCCCTTTCTAATCGCCGGAAAGGACGCGGCCGGCAACACCGCCCATCCCTGATTCCGCGTATTCTTAACCCATCCCATGGAACTTCTCCTCTGGCGCTGGAGCACGACCGCGCAGATTACGTCGGGGCTCATGATCGCCATCTTCTTCGTCGTGCTGAGCCGTTCGGTCCGGCGCGTGGAGTTGCGTCCCTGGATCCAGGCCTGGCTCGCAAATCTGGCGGCGCTAGCCGTCACGAGCGTTTTCTGGCTCGCGCAGCCCGGCATTCGCCCAGGACAAGGAACGCGTGGCGCGATTCCGGCGCGAGGCGCAGGTAGTCGCATCGCTCAATCACACGCACATCGCGGCGATTCATGGGCTCGAAGAGAGCAACGGCGTGATTGCGCTTGCTCTCGAGTTTGTCGAAGGTGAGGACCTCGCGCAGCGACTGACGCGCGGTGCCATTCCGCTCGATGAGGCGATCGGCCTCGCAAGACAAATCGCCGAGGGAATGGAGGCCGCGCATGAGAAGGGAATCGTTCACCGCGATCTGAAACCGGCGAACATCAAGATCACGAGCGACGGCGTGGTGAAGATCCTCGATTTCGGTCTCGCGAAAGATTCGAGGGCGATCCGGTGTCGAGCGACGTCAGTCTCGCGAACTCGCCGACGATGGCGCGGCCGATGACGGATGCCGGCATGATCCTCGGCACAGCCGCGTACATGTCGCCCGAGCAGGCGCGTGGGAAGACGGTCGACAAGCGATCCGACATCTGGTCCTTCGGCGTCGTGGTCTACGAGATGTTGACCGGACGACGACTCTTCGGCGGCGAGACCGTCAGTGACACCCTCGCCGCGGTGTTGCGCGATCCCGTCGATCTGGCGGTGCTGCCCCTCGAGACTCCAGCGAACGTGCGACGTCTTCTGTCGCGATGTCTGGAGCGCGATGGGAAGCATCGTCTGCGCGATATCGGAGAGGCGCGCATCGCGCTCGATGGCAACGTCGACCCGACCGAGGCAGCCGTCGCCACGGCCACACGGAGGCGGCCGGTGCTTCCGTGGCTCGTGGCCGGCCTGACGGGTGCTGGACTCATCGTGGCGATCGCGATCTGGGCACCGTGGTGGAGCAGGACTTCCGCCGTGGCTCCCATGCGCCTTCGCGTCCTTAACGGAACAGGAGCGGCCATCAACTCCGGAGGCGGAAACGGAACGCCGGTCGCGATCTCGCCTGACGGCACGGTGCTCGCCTTCGTCGCCTCCAGGGATCCGGCCAACGGCGTGCCCAAGCAGCTCTTCGTGCGCAGGCTCGATCAACTCGAGGCCACGCCTCTCGCCGGCACCGACGACGCCAATCATCCGTTCTTCTCCCCCGATGGCCGGTCGCTCGGGTTCTTAGCGCATTCCAAGCTCAAGAGGGTGCCGGCGTCCGGCGGTGCGGTGGTGACGCTCTGCGATGCGGTGAATCCACGCGGTGCGACGTGGATGGATGACGACACGATCGTCTTTGCTCCCGTGGTCGGCTCCACGGGTCTCATGCGCATCCCGGCGGCGGGAGGCTCTCCCTCCTCGTTCGTGGAACGCCGCCCGGGAATGCTCACCGTGCGCTGGCCGCAGGCCCTCCCGGACGGCAGAGGAGTGCTCTACACCGAGCACACCGACATTACCGACTTCGACTCCGCAAATCTCGTCGTCGCGCCATCCGGCGGCGAGCCGAAGACTGTGGTGCGCGGTGGATACGGCGGGCGCTATCTCACGAGCGGGCATCTCCTCTACGTTCACCAGGGCAAGATCATGGCTGTGCGATTTGATCTGGCGCGGCTCGAGGTGTTGGGGCAGGCGGTTCCGGTGATCGAGGGCGCGGTTGCGGATACCAATACCGGCAGCGTCCAGTTCGGTGTCTCTTCGACCGGAACACTGGTCTACGTCGCCGGGGCGGTGGAGTCGCAGGAGAGCCCGATCGACTGGATGACCCGCGACGGCACCGTCGCGCCGCTGCGCGTCACCCCCTCGATCTGGATGAACCCGCAGTTCTCGCCCGACGGGCAGAAGCTGGCGATGGATATCTCCGACGGCCGGCAGCGGGACCTCTTCATCTATGAATGGGCCGGCGACCGGCTGACGCAGCTCACGTTCGACCCCTCGAATGAACGGGCCCCGGTGTGGTCGCCGGACGGCACACGCATCACCTTCGCGTCCGATCGCGCCAGGTCTGGGATTGGAAACCTCTATTCGATTCGCGCCGATGGGACGGGGGACCTGCAGCGACTGACCGACAGTCCGCTCGACCAGCGTCCCGGATCGTGGGATCCCACAGGCCGGAGACTGGTCTTCGAAGAGGGCGACCTCACGCGGTCCGCGAGCGTGATGATTTTGCCGATGACCGGCGATGCCGCGGCCGGCCTGAAAACAGGCAGGCCGACGGTCTTCACGGAAGTGCCTTTCGCGAACACTTTCGCCAGTCGATGGATGTGTCTGTCACCCACGTATTCACCTGACGGGCGATGGATCCTGTATCGAGGGCAGGGAGGAGTGTACGTGCGTTCAGCCACTGGCGCGGGCATGTGGAAGGTTGCGTCCGGAACCGGCGATCTGTCGGGTGGCGGACTGTTCCCGCGCTGGTCGCCGAACGGACGCGAGCTGCTGGTCCTCACCGGCATGCGGGTGCTCGTCGTGCCCTACACAGTGTCCGGCAACGAGTTCCGCGCCGGCGCGCCCGGACTGTGGTCCCCGACCGCGTACCAGCTCTTTGGATTGAAAGACGCTCCCTACGCGATGCATCCCGATGGCAAGCGCCTGGCGATTCTCGCGCAACGGGCACCCGCCGTCCGAACGTCGGACGACGTCGTGTTCGTTTTCAACTTCTTCGACGAATTGCCGTGAAGGGGTCAGAGCTATCCGGCATCTGGAAAGTTGCCGCGTCGGGGGGGGGTACCGCAGAAAGTCAGCGTGCCGGACTCCACGCGTGGCGAGAACAGCCACCGCTGGCCGCAGATTCTGCCCGACGGAAAGCATCTGCTCATCACCGTTCGAACCGATCGCATCTCGTCCTTCCACGAGGCCAGCATCGATGTATTCTCGCTCGAAAATGGGAAGCGGACGACGATCGTAGAGGGAGGTTCGAACGCCCGTTACGTTCGCAGCGGTCACGTCGTGTTCGGACGAAGCGGGAACCTCCTCGCGATTCCATTCGACGCAAAGAGCTCTGTGGCGAGTGGCTCGCCGGTTGTGGTGGCGGGCGGGGACGGTTTTCTTCTGGCGAATAACCTCGACATGCAGGACTCCTTCTC
>JANMSA010000734.1:0-7121 GCA_031388865.1 Acidobacteriota bacterium
AAGGGCAGGACTTCCTGCGCCGCATCCGCTCGAGCGCGCAGTACATGAAGCGCGTGCTCGACGAGATGTCGCACATGGTCAAGCTGCTGGCGCGCCAGGACGCGCGCAAGCCAGTTCCCCTGCGCGAGCTCGTAGAGGAAGTGATCCTCAAGTACAACTTCCAGATCGAGGAGGGAGGCGTGCGCGTCGATCTCCCGCTAGACCTGCCAGTCGTCAACGTCGATCCCGAGAAGATCCGTGAGGCGATCGGCGCCATCATCTCGAATGCCCTGTTCTTCAGCGACCGGCCGAAAGGGGAGCGGGAGATCGCGATCGACGTCACGGGTGACGGGGCCGGAGGCGTGCGGTTCTGCGTCCGTGATAACGGCGCGGGCATCGATCCGCGTTATATCAACCAGGTTTTCGAGCTCGGAGGCATGAGCAAGCTCGATAAGGTGCGAGGCGGCGGCCCGGGCTACGGTCTGTACCTCGCCAAGCGCGTCATCGAGAGCCACGGCGGGGAATTGACGGTCGAATCCAAGCTCGGCGAAGGCAGCACCTTCTGCTTCACGCTACCGGCGTAGGTTCAGGCAGCTCACAGACAACCGACAACCGGTCCCACTGATCACTCCTCGAGCGCCGGGAAGGGCGACGAACTTGGCGTTGCTTTGCACGCCGGAGGCGTGGTGGCGAATAGCCGGTGGTTGAGCGCGAAGCGCGGGTACCACCGGAACGCACGATGGGTTGGTTCTGCGCCCCGGCAGGGGGGCGGGAATCATCACAGCAGGCTTGCCATGGTCCCGCGCCCCTGCTGGGGCGCAAGCGTTGAGGGCCCTCCAACCGGTGGTATCGCGCTAAGCGCTCAACCACCGGCTATTTGCCATCACGCCTCCGGCGTGCGCGACGCGCATTCGTATTGAGGTGCATCTCCGCCTCCCCCCTCCCTTCCGGACGCAAAGGACGTCGATTGCAAGCTGCGCCAGACCCGCGATGAGGTGGCTGAAGCCGAGCTCGGCATGCCGAATTCTTACGAAGTGGATCCGGCGCGGCGTTCGCAGAGTGGAAGCTGCTCCCCAGCAGTCCGATGCGAGCGCCGCCGATGCACCGCCGGTAAGGGCCGAGACCGCTGCCAGACGCATGGGAGAGATACTGTACCCGTGTGTTTCGGCGTGCCAATAAGTCCTCATAGCTCAGCCGTTTAGATGTGGCTTCTGCATTGCAAATAAAACTCTTGTTGCAGGAGGACACACGAATGCCGGAGCTGAAAACAAATCGGCCTTACCAGGAGCGGTTTCTGGACAACTTCGACCGCTCGCAGTTGCGGCGGGAAGTGGAAGCGGTCCGTCCTCGTAAGCTCAGTGGCCTTCGTAAAAAGTACGCGACCTGGGCGCTGGGCGCCTCCCTGGCGTTCGGTGGAGTGGGCGTGCCGCTGAAGATGGTTCATCAGCACGCCAACGGCAGCGCGGTGTTCACTGCCACGGGGAGTGCGACTGACAACGCAATCGCGGGCGATCTGCGCCTGGCGCAGTCAATCGTGAAGCAGGTTGCCGGAGGCGTTGAAGCTGCGGTGGAAGGGGTGCAGTCGGCGACGACCTCACCTTTGACGTCTGTCGTGGAAGCGCCGAGGAAGTTGAGCCTGGTCAGTGAACAGGTGCGGAAAGATTTCTTCCACGCAGAGGTTCCGTTTGGCTCGATCATTTATAAGGAAGCGCAGAAGCACAACGTACGTCCGGAGCTGGTCGCGGCGGTCGTGCAGGCCGAGTCCCGGTTCAAGCCCACAGCAAGGTCCGGAGCGGGCGCCGTCGGCTTGATGCAGCTCGTGCCCAGGACGGGTCGCTGGATGGGCGCGCGCGACCTGACGAACCCCGCGCAGAACATCGCGGCGGGAACGAAGTATCTCAAGTACCTAAGCGAGCGCTTTGACGGGAATGAGACGAAGATCATCGCGGCCTACAACGCCGGCGAAGGAAACGTAAAGCGTTTCGGAGGGGTGCCTCCTTTCAAGGAGACCCGCAATTACGTGGCAAAGGTGCGGAACTACGAGCAGGATTATCACAACCGCGTTGAAAGCCGGGTCGGAGACCTCGCCTTAGCAGCGACACGGGACGAGTCGCGATAGGTGTGATTCAATACCTGGCGTGACAGGGAAACGATTGGTCATCGGCGTGCTCGTGATGGGGATGGCCGTCCCGATCATCCTCTTCTTTCTTCTGGGCTTGCACACCCTTCCCCAGCTGCTGACCATGGTGGCCGTGACCGTCCTGGCGTGGGGAGTGAGCGATCTTCTCTCTTCACTCCTCGAGCGCCCCCGACTGAGCGACAGGTCTCCCGCCAAAGCTCTCAAAGAGGATTGGGAGCGGAGAGCGAAGGACAACTAGGCCGGCACGCCAGAAAACGCTCCTCGGGCGTTTGTCTCAGGGTATGGGACCACCAGCTCCCGCAGGGCCGTCTCAACGGCCACCGGCTACGCTGTTCTACGAGACCCAGTCGGTCATCTTCTTGAGTAGCTGATCGATCGAGAGCAGCCGTTCGGATCCGTCCGATTCACGGCGGAAGATGGCGTGGTACCAGCCCTTCATCCCGACGGGGGTGTAGAGGTCGGTGCCCATTCTGAGGCGCCCCCCGGACACGAGCTTGAGGAAAACCTGCTCGTAGGCTGAGCGCGTCAGGCGGCGATCCGGAAAAGGCGTGGAGTAAGCGGTCATGCGCCGTTCTGCGCCAGCCCTCCGCTCACTAACTTTGCTCTTTGCGTTCAGAAGAGAGACGCCGCGCCGGTCGACATAAGGAGACGGGCGCCGTGGAACGAGTTTGCCTGGGCGATCCTTTCGACGCCGGGAGAGCATCGACTTCTGAACGGATTTTCCTCGCCCGTTGCCTACGATGGGATTGGGGCGCAGCGCGTCGAGGAGAGACGCCACCTCGGACTTGGGGTCGTTTGCACGGATTGCCCGCGTGCGTGCTCGCGGCTCTGAAGCGCTCACGTTCGCCATCTCGAGATGCTTCTCGCGCGCCGCCTGGCGGTGCAGGACGAATTGATCGATGCTCGAGGTCACTTCGGGGGCCATCTCGTGCCACGGCGCCATCAGCCCCATTTCAGTTTCGTAATTCTTCAGCTCGTGGATGACCATTCCCCAGCGGCAGAGGCGGCCCACATCCTCGTAGGCGCTGGGCCGGTCGATCAGCTCCAGCAGGGACGGCGCGCGTCCATCGAGAATTGCGAACAGGAGTCTGAAGCTGAAGGGGTCCGAGAACGTGCGGATCGACTTCCGGAAGAACCACGCGGTGTCTTTCGCCATGTGACGCAGGGAGCGGACGTCGCTGAACTGAGTCTCCCAGATCGCTGCATCGATGTCGGCCGTGTAGGGGCTGCGCGGATAGTGAAAATCCTTGGTCAGCCACCCTTTGCGCGAGGTGTGCTTTCCAGGGATCACGCCGCGAACGACGGGAAGGGGCAGCTCTTCGAGCAGGGAGAGCTCGTAGCTGGGCCACATCATGACTTCGCGGACGATGCCCACGATCAGCGTCGCGGTTGCGATCATCAGTCCTGGATCGGGCGTGAAGTCGACCGTGACTTCGATGCGGTTGCCTCGAGGGCGCACCCCCACTCCCGTGGAGCGGCGGTTGCCACCAACGACCATCACAGGCACGGGAAGGATGTACGCGAGCAGCAGCGCCAGCGTCTTCACGTTGCGCTTCGCGGTCTGCTGCGACCTGGGGATCTCGTAGGAGATGTTGTAGTGGCTGCTGTACGCCTTCAGGCGGACAGTGTGATTGGTCTTCCTGCCCCAGTTCGTGAGCTGCTCGCGCACGAAGTCGATCTGCTCCCAGAGGTTGCGCACCATTCGCGCAGTACTGGAAGGCGCCAGCTCGATGACCGGGGTGACCACCTCGATCACTCCGCGGTCGAAGTAAACAGCTCCGCCGGTCGGGAGCTGCAGCGAGGACTTCTCCCGGGTCAGCAGGGGGCGGTCGATGAACGCGCTGGGGTGTTTCCAGTACGGCTCCGGGTTGATCTCCACCTCGTCCAGCCATACGTTGAACTCCGACTCCATGCCGATCACCGGCATGTCCAGCCAGTTCCGTCTGGAGCGGGCGATCTCGCTGTCGAGCTCGGTTTTTAGAAATTGAGGAGGCATGGAACTCAGCGGTTTCAGGAAGAGCAAACGGGACGCCAGCGACTCGGGCCGGCCAGACCGAGGTGAATGGCTGTTCGTGACAGAGAGAGCGGGCGGCTGGACGGCTCTGAGGACTGCCCAAACTGAGGACTGCCTACTCTTCTTCCCCGCCTGGCGTCACGCCTCGTCTTTCGACCCGTCGGCGGTCTTCGAAAGCGAATCGAGGGCGGTTCTCCTGGGGCTGTTCCATCCGGTCTTCGCTGATCTCCCGGGGAACGAGTGTGATGTAGCCGAGGTCGAGATGGACGTGGTCGTCGGCGTTCCTGCCCGTCACGTGGCCATACGGCAGGACGTTGACCTCGTCGCTGAGGTTCTCAGCGATCTCGTTGTATCGATCGATGGCCTCTTTCGACTTCACGATGGCCGTTCCGATCCGGTAGATGTCTGCCGCGGTGCCCCACATGTGCGGTGAGGCGTTCTGATTCGCCTTGTGTGAAGGGGAACGGTACCCGCCATTGACTGCGACGTGGACGGAAGCGCCGCAGGCATTCCGGAACTGTTCCAGGTAGAAGGCCAGCAGCCGGATGGCGCACGGAACGTACCGGGGATAGGCGTGCAGGCGCGGGTGCTCCTTGAGATCGTTCAGGATGAACTCGTTCAAACCGAAGTGGGGCGTGAGCTTCGTGCCCATGGCCACGTCATGGGACGGGATCTCGTAGAAATAGCGGGGCAGCCGGTGGCGGCGTCCCTCGCCGTCACGGATCATGTCTCCCGGCTTGAGCACCGAGCGCAACTCGTCATCCAGGTCGTAGGCGTCGACGACTTTCAGGCCCTGGGCCTCCGCGACTTCACTGGTCATAGCTACTTCCGGCGAGAGTATTGAAGATGTCGCGCGACACTTCCGCGACGGCAGTGCCGCGCCCCTGCTCGGCTGGGAACTGCGTCAGGATCACCAGCACATACGGCTTGCGCCCGTCGAGGTACACGATACCGGCATCGTGATGAACCGTCGAGATGTTCCCGGTCTTGTGAGCGACGCGTGCAGCCTTCGGAAGCCCCGCAGGGATGCCGCTGCGGAACTGCTGGTCGAGCAGGATCTCCAGCATCTCGTCGCTGGCTTTCTGGGAGTAGGCGCGGCCGTCCGCAATGAGGCGCAGCAGCTTCAGGAGGCCGTTCGCCGTCACCTCGTTGTTGAGTCCCGCCTCAAACGCGCGCGAGTCCTCGACTCCCCGCAACACCCTGAGGCCGTCCACCTCCAGCTCGTCGAGTGCACCCTGGATGGTGGGGATTCCGACCACATCCACCAGAAGGTTGGTCGCCAGGTTGCTCGATTTGATGATCATCCAGTACGCGAGCTCGCGCACGGTCATGGTCTTGCCCAGGTGACCGTAGACGTCCGGATCGGCGTCGCGGCCCAGGTCGAGCATGAAGGGCTCCTGGTTCACGATGCTCGTGAAGCGGTTGCGCACGTGCACGGGAGAGTCGATCTGCAGGTCGCCGCGCGCCACCTGTCGGAAAACGCCGAGCAATACGGCCAGCTTCATCGTGGAGGCGGCGTGGAAATAGCGGTCCGCGTTATACGACCACTGGATCGTCGTCTCCGCGTCGTAAAAGGAGATCCCCAGATCCACGAGGTGATGGTCGTCCTTGATCTTCTTCACGTTCCGATAAAGCGACACTTCTGCTGCAGCAATGGAGTCGCCCTCGGGGGCCAAGGGCACTTTCTCGCTCTTCTGTGATTTAGCCGCCATCGGTCGAATCTTAGTCGAGGTGCAAGTTCGGTGCTGTGTGCACTTTCAGTGCAAAAGCACTGAGCTCGAAGAGGTACGTCCGCCTGCGGCTGCCTGTCGCTTCAGCGTCCCTGGCCGCGCAGGAATCTTCCGATCCGTTCGATACCCGAAGTGATCTCGTCCGCGGACTCGGCGAAGGAGATCCGTACGAATCCCTCACCATGAGGACCGAACGCTGCTCCGGGAATCACGAGCACGGCAGCATCCGTGGCGAGCGTTTTCGCGAGAACGATCGACTCGCACGATGGCACGGGTGTGAACGCGTAGAACGCGCCCGGCGGTGGGACGATGCGAGTCTCGAGCTCGTGCTCGATCGCGTAGAGAGCGGCTTCGCGCTGGGATGCGAACTGCGCGCGCACTCCCGCCAGCCACTGGGTGTTCCACTCCGGATCGCTGAAGATCGACTGGCTCAGAGCCTGGGAGAACACGGAGGCGCAGGTGGCGATGTACTGATGCGCCGTGATGACCGGCTTCATCAACGCCTCGCGAGCGTGGACCCATCCCAGGCGGAGACCGGTCATGGCGTGCGACTTCGAGAGGCCGCTCAGCACGATCACGTTGTCGGAAATTCCGGACATGGAAGGGGGAGGCGAGTCGTACCAGATCTCGCGGTAAACCTCATCGCTCACTACGATCCTCCCGGTCGCGGCAAGACGCTCCAGCGTTGCGCGATCGACGACCGCGCCCAGTGGATTCGAGGGAGAGTTGACGAGGATCAGCTTCGTTCTCGCGGTGATCTTCTTCTCCAGCGCTGCGACGTCGATCTCCCAGCCTGGTGGTTCGAGCTCGTAGTGGACAACGGTCGCTCCGCACATCCGCGCCAGCGTCGCGTACGAAAGAAATCCGGGATCGGGAACGAGCACTTCGTCACCGGGATTCACATACGCGGTGAAGATCGAGAAGAGCGCTTCCTGGGTACCCGCTGTGACGCATACCTCACTCTTCGCGTCGTAGGCCGTGCCCTCGCAAAGCTTTCTTCGGAGCGCAAGAGTTCCCGCGTTCGGCGAGTATTGCCACGACGTGGTGGCGGCGCGTTGTGCCATCTCCCGAAGCCGCTCGTCGGGAAGGACGTTTGGCTCGCCGATGCCGAGGTTGACGGAGAGCGGTGTAGCCAGGGCGTTGATCTGGCGGATCAGCGACGTCTCGACGCTGGCCAGACGATCCGCGGGTACGTGTCGTCGGTTGTCGGTTGTCGGTGGTCCGGGAGTCTTCGTCATCTCGGAAAGTCTCAGACACC
>JANMSA010000778.1:0-2132 GCA_031388865.1 Acidobacteriota bacterium
ACCAGCGGGATTCCGGAGCCGTTGAGCATGGCCGCGGTCTCCTGCGATTTGCCGAGCGAGTAGGCGAGGAGGACGGGCGTGCGGTTGCGGGCGAGGATGCCGCGCACGATGGAGAGCAGTTGCCTGCGGAGGGTGTCGCGCGAGGGGAACGTCCATTCCGGGCCGGCGCCATAGGTCGACTCCATGATCACGGCGTCGGCTTGCGGCACCTCGGCGGGCTCCGCGGTGAGCGACGGCTCGAGCCGGAAATCGCCTGTATAGAGGAGGGAACCGCGCTCGCCGGAGACGTGGACCATGGCCGACCCGAGGATGTGCCCGGCGGGAAACAGCCGGACGACATTCGATCCGAGGTGGTGTGGGTGCCGGTAGGCCAGCTCCGTCCCGCGCAGCGCCGCCGACACGCGCGCGCGCAGAAATGAAGCCGTCGGCGGCGTGGCGACGAAGTGCTGGTGATGCCCGATGTGATCGGCATGCCCATGGGAAACGATCCCCACCGGACGCGGCTCGGCGGGGTCGAGGTAGATGTCGCTGCCGGTCAGGCGGATGTCGGGATCACATTGGAAGAGGGGGTGAAGCATGGGATGAGTGTGGGGGAGGGGAAGAACCACCGCTGTCTCGTCACCTGGGAGAGCGCTGCTCTCCAAAGATCTTTCGCAGTCCGAGCTCGCACAGAGCACGGACGTCATCGGGCTTGAGGGTTCGCGACCCGGCGGCGAGTGCCGCACGGCGAACATCATCTGTGACCTCTCGAAACGATTCGGCGGCCAGCCGCTCCACCGCGTTGGAAGTCGCTTGGGGAAGGCGGGGATGGATGATCTCCCGCCACTCCGTGCTGAGCTGATCGAGAGCACCGCTGAAGACCTCGATTGTGTCGTGGATGTAGAGGACATCCTTGGCCCGGTCCTCGCGCTGCACGCGTTCCTTCTGAATGAGCAGCTTCTGCGCGATGTAGACACCGGGTTGGCCACCCGGATCGCCACGCCTGCTGAAGCTCAGGATCGCCGGTGGTCATTGGCTGCCCCTTTTCAGAAGTGGCGCGATCACGCGATCGAAGATGAGCTGTGCCTGTTCCTTCCCTCGAGACGGGTGGTTGGCGACATCCAGCCAGACCTGCAATGCGTCCGACGCACGAAGCCCGTGTGCCATGACCGAGCCTCGAAGCACGGATTCGCGCGCAGACGGCACCTTCACGACGACTTCGGGGGAGAGATCACGCGACGTCGCGATCAGGCCCATCTCCGAGAGGCTGCCTGTCCGCAGCGAAGCGACGTAGATGTGTGCCGGCGCACCATGAACGAATCCGAGATCCAGCGCGTCGGCGGCGGCAAACAATCCGAGGCAGGCACGTGTGCCGAGCGGCTCCAGGGCGTGGTGCAGTCGCATCTTGTTTCCGGGCAGTATCCAGCGAGCTGAGATGTCCGCCGCCGGCCGGACAGCGGCGGCTTGCCAGCGATCCAGCAGGTCCGGCAGCCGGACCAGGCGAAGCATGCGGCTCGACTCATGGAGAAAGCCCTCGTGCCTGAGCTGGCGGATGAACCGGAACGCGGTCATCACCGAGACCTGCGACGCCTGAGCCAGCTCCGAAGCGTTTCGGTAGCGGCCCACGGGGGCATTGAGCAGCTTGGGGTTGTTCAGCTCCGGTGCGACAAGCACCTTGATCATCCACTGATTCAGGTCGGAGAAGAGATCCATTGCGGGGTGAGCGACGGTGTGCGATGAAGGGGATGAATCGCCATCGGGATCGGCATTCAGTTCCTCGAGTCCCGGTCCTGAAAAGTCGCGAAGACCCTGCTGATCGACGATACCGAAGGAGACGTCTGGAGCATGGGAGCGCGCGAACTCTCGAATCTGCTGGACCACCCGCGGGCCGATGCGAGGGGCAACGACCAGTGCGAGGGGAGCAACCGACTCGTCGTGCTGCATGGAGTGGGAGCGCGCCTGGAGAATTGCCTGCGCCATGAGTGGAACCAATCTGTCGGCTCTACCCTCGGACGCAGTTTTGATTTCCACCGCGTAATCGAGGGGCAGTTTGCGGATCAGGAGATCTGCACCGCGGGGCTGCGGACGCACGGCCCAGCCGGCTTTGCGGAAGAACTCGGCAATCTCTGCATTTAGGTTGGTGCCTCGAGCAG
>JANMSA010000812.1:0-4590 GCA_031388865.1 Acidobacteriota bacterium
CGTCCAGCGCCGCCCGCGCCACCGCAACCGCCCGTCGCAAGGCCATCGACTTGTTCACGGTCTCGACATACTCGGTGGCGCGGGCGGCGCTGCAGCGCTACGCGATTGAGGATTGAGGATTGAGGATTGAGGACGGCGCTGCGCGTATTGGAGATTGATGACTGAGGACCGGGGACTGGGACGTTTGGTTTTTGAATCCTCAATCCTCAATCCTCAATCCTCAATCCGTCCCTTCACCCTGCCCGCTCTGACGAAGCGCACCTTCTCAGCGCCGAAGGTATGCAGCAGTTCCGCGAGCTTCTTCTCCGCGTTCTGCGACGCCAGCGAAAGGATGCCTTTTTTCAGGGCTTCGGCACGGATGTTCGTCTCCGCGTGCTGACGGGCGCGCGTCTCCAGGTCGATGTCGGCGCGGCGAAGCATGCCGGTCTTTCGTGTCAGGACGCGCGACTGTTGATTGTCGACGCGCGAGATGAGGATCTGCGAAGGGGGGAGGCGGAGGTTGATCGTTCCGTCGGGTGAACGCCAGACGTCGTCTGGTTTCAGCTGCGAAAGATCGATCCCTCCCACCACGTCTCCTGCGGCGAGGAAGGTGATCTCGTCGCCGCCGAGGGAGCTCGGGACCATTTTGTAGGTCTGGGTGATTGTGCCGATGTGAACGACGTGCATGGACGCGGTCTCCAGGCGGTTGAGCTCTCGGACCTGCGTCACCAGGAGTGCGACGTCGATGGTTTTCTCCTGCGGAGCCAGCACCGTGTCGGTGATGGCTTGCTTTGCCGTCCGCCAGAGAAGAACGACCGCCGTCACCCCGACCGCGCCTGCGACGAGGAGAGCTCCCAGAACAATGAGGATCGTTCGACGTTGCATGGTTCTTACCAGTTGTGGCGCTTCGACAGCAGTTGTGCTAGTTTGCTTGCCTCCCGGTACGGTTCAAGGAAGCGTTCCAGTGGCTCTGCGCCCGGCCCCGGCCCCGCCTCACTTCGTCAGACCTTCTCCCGTCAGCTGCCGGTACGCCTCCAGATATTTCTCGCGTGTGTGCTCCACCACGTTTGCCGGCAGTTCCGGCGCGGGCGGGTTCTTATCCCAGCCGGTCGTCTCCAGCCAGTCGCGTACGAACTGTTTGTCGTAAGACGGGGGATTGCTGCCAGTCACGTACTGATCCGCGGGCCAGAAGCGCGAGGAGTCGGGGGTCAGCGCTTCGTCGATCCAGATGACGGCGCCATCGAGGAGACCGAACTCGAACTTGGTGTCCGCGATGATGATCCCGCGAGTGAGAGCGTAGGCGGCCGCCTCAGCATAGATCGACAGCGGGAGCTTGCGGAGCTGCGACGCGAGATCCTGTCCGACGAGCTCTCCCATCTCCTCGAAGGAGATGTTGATGTCGTGTCCCGTGTCTTCCTTGGTCGCCGGCGTGAAGATCGGCTCCGGCAGCTTGCTCGCAGTCGTGAGTCCGTCCGGCAGCTCGATGCCGCATACCTTCCCTGTCTGCTGGTACTCCTTCAAGCCGGACCCGACCAGGTAGCCGCGCGCCACGCACTCCACAGGCACGACCTCGCATTTCTTGACGAGAACGCTGCGGCCGCGGAGGTCTTCGTGTCTCCGGATCGCATCGGGGAACCGCTCGAAGTCGGTTTCGAGCAGGTGGTTCTCGATGCGCGGAAAGCGCCGGAACCAGAAGTTCGAGACCTGCGTCAGCACCGCACCCTTGTCCGGGATTCCGGGGGAGAGCACCACATCGAACGCGGAGATGCGATCCGTCGCCACGAAAAGGTAGCGATCGCCGAGGTTGTAGACATCACGCACTTTGCCGCGACGGGCTAGCGGGAAGGGGAGGTGAGTTTCTGTGACGACAGTCATCAGGCGTGATTGTAGTGGAGCAGTGGGCCGGCAAACCACGTCGAAGCGAACTGTCATCCTGAGCGAGGGAACGAGAGGAAACTGCCGTGGAGGTGGTCGATGAACCTGTCATCCTGAGCGGAGCCGAAGGGCGACTCAGGATGACATCATCACTTCAGCCCTACTGCGCGATCTGCCATCCACGATCGCCCCGTACCAGGTAGGCAGTGCCGAGCCGGGTCGCCGTCGCGCGGATACCGAGGGCGTAGGCGCGGTCGATTTTCTTGCCGAGCTGCGTCGTGTCTACGGTTTTCTGCGTGGCGGCTTTCTTTCCGAAGAGGACCCCCGGGGTTGCGAGCAGAACCGGCGACTGATACTTCGGGTCGCCTGACAGGTTGTCGATCGTGGAGGTATACGGGAAGACCACCGCGAACTTTTCGTCGTCGGCTACGCAGGGATCGTCCACGAAGAACTCTACCGCGCCTCCTTCGAGCGTCACCGGCAGCCGATCCTGAATGTGCGCCAGTGGCGGCACGCGCAGAGGCGCGCGGTCCAGCACCTTCCGGCCATCGGCATCGTACGCGCTGACGAACACGGTCACGCTGCAGCGGCCCAGATTCGCGGCGCCGATGTTCGTGCGGTAGCCGAGGCGCGAGCTGTTGTCGATGCCGTGGGCGATCGCGCTGATGTCGTCGGTCGCGTAGTCGAGCAGGCCGCTCCACACCCCCGGGATGGTCTGGCCGAAAGTGCCGTTCGAGGAGTTGTTGTAGGTGTTGCTCGTCACGAGGAAAGCCAGATCGACCACCTCTGTACCGACGCCTGGGTTGTCTTCAGGGAAGGTGGCCAGAAGCAGCGAGCCGCCTCCCGTCCTGTTGAAGACCTCGCCGAGGACGTTGTCGGTGAGGTAGGTCGCGTTGGGTGGGAGCTCGATCAGCTTCTCGACTCCGGTGCCCCCGCCCGTCGGCATGAACGTGACGCTGACGGTGAGCGGATAGTCGACATGCGGATTGAAGAGGCTGAACTGCGTTTGCCAGCGCGTGTTGTTCCCCCCCTGAAGATTCGCGGAGGCGGTGATCACGTAGGTGTCCGTCAACTGCGCGGCGGCAGGAATCGAGAAGTAGACGAGGAGGACGACGAGGAGGATTTTCTGCGTTCTCACGGACCTGTTTTCCTTTCAGCAAGCGCGACCACGTTCAGCTCGACTGCAGCCGAGGTGCCGAGTCGGCTTTGCTCAAAACAAAGGGTTTGTGTCCGTCGCCGTCCCGAGGACGAGCCTCGAGCGACATCGTGACGCTACACTACCGTCCATGAATCAGATCAGCGATCGCCTCCGCGGCCTGGTGCAGTCCGACATCCGACGCATGTCTCGTGAATGCGAGCGCGTCGGGGGAATCAACCTGGGTCAGGGCATCTGCGACCTCCCCACCATTCCCGAGCTCGTCGACGGCGCGTGCGACGCCATCCGCTCGTCCAAGGCCACGTACTCGAAGTTCGAGGGCATCGACCTGCTCCGCGAGCGGATCGCCGCCAAGATCGAGCGGTTCAACGGATTTCAGGTCGATCCTGCGACGGAGCTCGTCGTCACGGTCGGCGCGACGGGCGGCTTCGCCGCTGCAGCGATGGCGACCTTGAACGCGGGGGACGAGGTAATTCTTTTCGAGCCGTACTACGGCTACCACCTCAACACGCTGAAAGTTCTCGGCATCGAGACGAAGTTCGTTCCGCTGCAGCTTCCCGACTGGTCGATCGATTTCGACGCGCTCCGTGCCGCGTTCGGGCCGAAGACGCGCGGCATCATCGTCTGTACGCCGTCAAACCCGTGCGGCAAAGTCTTCACGCGAGACGAGCTCGAGAAGATCGCCGCGCTGTGCCACGAGTTCAACACCTGGTGCTACACGGACGAGATCTACGAGTACATCGTCTACGACGGGCGGCGGCACCTCTCCATGGCGGCGGTGGATCGCGAAGTGGCGGTCACCATCAGTGGATTCTCGAAGACGTTCTCGGTCACCGGGTGGCGCATCGGCTACGTCGCCGCAGATCGTCGCGTGACGCAGCCGATCGGTCTGGTCAACGATCTCTTCTACGTGTGTGCGCCGACACCGCTGCAGTGGGGCATCGCGCGCGCGCTGGAGATCGGGGAGGGGTACTACACGAACCTGGCCGCCGACTACGAGAAGAAGCGCGACCTCCTCGCCGAGGCGTTGACTGAGGGAGGATTCAAGCCGTTCGTGCCCCAGGGCGCGTATTACATGCTCGCGGAAATCCCGGATGGATTTGCGAACGCATCCGAGGCGGCGATGGCGTTGATCGAGGAGGCAAAGGTGGCCTCGGTACCCGGACCCTCGTTCTACGCCAGCGGTCGGGGAGACCGCCTGCTGCGCTTCTGCTTCGCGAAAGACTTTGCGTCGCTCGAGGAGGCGGGACGCCGGCTGCGCGAGTTCCGCGGGGCGCGCGTCTAGCCCGCATTTCTCACAGATGTTCGTCGCGAGACGGCGGAGAGTGGCTGGGATGCGAGCCGCGCGGCGATTTCGCGACGAAGGCATAGTTGACACTATGTCGAGGAGCGAAATCGACGTGCGACGAAGCAGACAGGCCGCTATCCGTCGTCGCAGCAGAACGTCTGTGAGAAATGCGGGCTAGCAGCTAGCTACGTTTTCCCGCGCATGCTCGGGGTGACGAGTACCGGCGCGCTCTGCGCGCCTCTACGGAGTGGGGAAGACGAGATCCGTCGCCGGCTGCATCGCGGAAACGTAC
>JANMSA010000865.1:0-2689 GCA_031388865.1 Acidobacteriota bacterium
CGGGGTGCTGCGCCTCTCCGCCGTTCCCCCTCCGCTGGTCACACGATCTGCAGAAAACTACTCAACTTCGAGCCTGGCTCGGTATTCGCTCGGTATTCGCTCTAATCTGCCCGGTCCCTACTTCGTCCAGCACGGATACGCAGGAACTCCCTTCGTCTCGATCTTCCATGCGATGTGGGGCTCCCCCATCTTCATGACCCAGAGCTCCCGATGTCCCGCGCCCGCGTCCAGAAGCTCGAGCTCCGGCGCGCGAATGAACGCCAGCCACGCCCCGTCCGGCGAGAGTGCAGGGAACGACAGGCGCTCGTTGTAGACGTCCGTCAGGGGGATGTTGGCCTTCCCCTCGAACGCGTAGAGCATGATGTTCGTGCCCTCGTAGCCGAGCGTGCTTTTCGTTTGAGCGAGGTAGAGGAAGCCGCTTCCGTTGTTGATCCAGGTCGGGTGATGAAGAGCCGTCGTGCCCGGGTGCGGAACGAGCACCTCGTTCTTTCCGGTCGCCAGGTCGTGGACGCACATGCCCCGGTCGAACTGCACGTAAAGCACGCGCCCATCCGCCGGAGAGGCGGCGGGATCCCAGCACCTGTCGGTGCCGGGAAGGGCCTTCCCCATGGCACCGGTCCCGGCGTTCATCGTCTGAACCATGTACGATTCGTAGAAGACTTGCGAGCCGTCCTGAGAGTACGTCGGCTGCGAGATCCGGCTCTCGGTGAGACCGGAGCCGATCAGGATGTCCCCGGAGAGAGTGACCGTTGTTCCGGCCTTCACATCCACACCCTTGAGAGCGATCTGGCTGCGGGAGCCGTCGCGCACGCAGACGTACTGCGTGAAGTCCCCGAGGTCCGAGACGTCGTCGACCGTCACCTCGGCCGACTCCGTGGCGCTGTCCTTGGGCCCCAGCGAATACCCCGGCGTCGAGACGCCGCCCCGCACGTACACGAAGCCGGTGACGTGCTTGCCCGTGGTGTTCTTGACCCGCACCTTGACGCTTCCCGTCGGACGGGCGGCGGCGCGGATTTCTTCCAGCGACGGCCCATTGCTGATGCGACGAAGTCCGTCCTCGCCCAGCTCGTAGATTTCGTAACTCCACCACGAGTAGCCGAACTCGTGATCGCTCGCAAAGCAGAGCGCCTTCCCGTCCGGGCGCCAGTCCAGCCCGCGGATGTCGGAACTGCCCGTGGCGCTGAAGACGGTCTCGCGAGCGGAGCCGTCGGGCGTTGAAACGACGAGCGAATACCCCTTGTCCGTCTTCTCCATGAATGCCAGAAGCCCGGGAGGCTCAGGCAGCGTGAACTCGCAGTCCACCTTGAGCACCACATTGTCAACCTGCGCGACCATTCCCTTTCCCGAGAGAATCCCCAGGAATGCGATCGGCCGGTTCTTCTTGATGAACCCGTTAAGTTTTTTCAGGTCTGCAGCCGTGAAAACGTAATCGAGCCTCTGCCAGGTGTCGCCGGGCAGGTTCCTGTCCGTGATTGTGACCGGCGCTGCGGCGGGATCCAGGCCGTCGTCGCCCGTAGTTCCCACGGCGATGGAGAAGCGTTCGATCGTCGCGTTGTCCACGTCCTTGAAGACGGCCCAGTCGAGACTGAGCGTGGCTGAGGTGACCGTGCCCGGCAGATTCAGAGTCTGGGTGAGAAGCGCGGTGCCCGCGGCGTTCCGGTCGTTGTCCATGTACGCGCCGGAGTCGCCCTTCTTCCCGCTGCGCGCCGCCGCTTCCCGCGTCCCGCCGTAGTACCCGGTGATCACCCAGCCCGTCTTCTTCGCGGAGAAATCCCCGTTGCGAATCACATCCCGCGCTCTCCATGTCTGCTTCTCCGGGTCAGCTTCGGGCTTGCGCAGCCGGGGAGGCGGATCCGCGAAGGCTGCGTTTGCCAGGGCGAGAGTCAGAATTGAAACGGCAATGGTTCCAGGACGCATGGGGCTCCTTGAGTGGTGAAGGTGCGGAATGCCTGCCGTTGCCGGGAACGGGACCGTACCAGTTCCGCCGCCACAGAGCCTGCTGTGTTCGAAGTGCAGACCCTGGCGGCAGGTGGGTCGCCGAAGTCACAATTACAACCAGTAAGTGGTTGAATTTCAGCCACATTATGGTTGAATGCCGTACATGTTGAAATGTGGCCTCCTCTCGGCACTTCGCGAATCCCTCAAGTACTCCCCCGCCGTCCTTCTTCTCGGCGCTCGCCAGACCGGCAAGTCCACCCTTGCCGAGGCGGTCGCCGGACCCGATCGCGAATACGTCACCTTTGACGAAGACGCCCCCGCGCGTCGCCGCATCGACCGATCCCGCCGGATTCGTCGCTGGTCTCCGCGGCAATGTCATTCTCAATGAAATCCAGAAGGTCCCCGGGCTCTTTCACGCCCTCGTCGGTCTGCACGGAGAGGCGCTGCGCGCGGACGCGCTCCAGGCGCGCTTCGAGGCGATCGTGCACACGCTCCCGCACGGCCTCGTGTTCCTGGACGAGCTCGGCGCGGACGGCTGGGTGAACGGCGCCGCCGGCGCGCTCCTCGGTCTGCCCGAGGGGACCGTGAAGCTCCCCGCCGTGGCGCGCGCAATGATGAATTTACGCGCGCGCGCCCATAACCGCGAGACGCTCGATCGGCGGGCGGGCGAGGTCTTCTCGCGGCCGGACGCCGAGCTGCGCGACTGGCGCTGGCTCTTCTCCGGGCCGCCGCGCCGGGCGCTGAGCTTCTC
>JANMSA010000875.1:0-8207 GCA_031388865.1 Acidobacteriota bacterium
ACTCCGCGGTGAGCTCGCGGATGCGCCTCGTGCGGCCGAGGACGTCGTCGCGGAGGGTGTCGCCTTCGCGGACGCGCATCTCTTTCATGTGAGCGAACGCCTCGCGCACGATGCGCACCAGCGTCTCCCGCTCGTCATCGGTGATCTCGGCCTCGATCGGCTCGACTTGCAGAAAATCGGGAACGCGCATCAGGTCGCTCCCTGTCAGCGTCGCTCCCAGCCCTAGCTCCTCGGCGATCGAGCGGAGCTGGGGGATGACGGTGTTCGCGATCTGGGTATTGATCCGGACGTTGTACTCGGGCTGCTGCGTCCGTTGGATCCGGATCGAGACGTCGACCTTTCCGCGTGAGAACATCTCCGACGCAATGGCGCGCAGTGGCGCTTCCATATCCCACATGTACTCCGGCAGGCGAACGGAGGCTTCGAGAAAGCGGTGGTTCACGCTTTTCGTGGTCACGGTGGCGAAATAGCGAACCGAGAGGGCGCCCGCGGCACGGCCGAATCCTGTCATCGAATGAATCATCGTCGCTGGGCCTCCCCGGCCCAAAGTGCATCGAGATCTCGTTCCGCTTCCTCCGCGAGGTCGTTCATGGCGCGCTCGACTTCGAGACGCCACGTTTCGACGTCCCCCTCACGCGGAACGACGATCGGTTCGCCATAGAGGTAGATCGCTTTGCTGAAAGGAAACGGCACGATCATCTTGTCCCAGGAGCGCATCCGCTTCTTCCTCTTTGCCGTGAAATAGAACGGCACGATCGGCAGGCCGCTCATCTGCGCAATGTACACGACCCCTTCCTTCACCACCCGGCGTGGACCTTTCGGGCCGTCCGGGGTCACGGCGACGTTCGCTCCATCGCGAGCGGCTCGCAACACCTGCCGCAGAGCCTTGCTTCCACCGCGAGTGGAGGATCCGCGCGCCGGGTTGACCCCATAGCGGTTCAGCACCTTGACAGCGATGTCGCCATCCTTCGAATCCGAGCTGATGTTGACGGTCGGTCTCCTCCACCGCGCATGGAGAGACAGCAGGAGGCACTCGTGCCAGAAGACGAGGACGTGCTGCGGGGCGTTCTCGAGGTTGCGGAGCCGCACATGACGCACCCGAAGCACGAAGTGCAGCGTGCGCAGGAAGAGATAGCCGAGGAGCGGGATCATCTCGGTTTCGGTGGGCGGTGGGCGGTGGGGGGTTGACGGTTGGCTGTACGCGGCATGCGGTAGGCTGTAGGCAGGAGGCAGGAGGCAGGAGGAGAAGCAGGAGCAGAGGCAGACGCTGAGGCAGACGCTGGGGCAGAAGCAAATGCAGGAGCAGAAGGAGACCGCCCCGGCGTCGTCGCCCGTGCGCTTCCTCGATGCTGCCTTTGACTCTGCTCCTGCCGACTGCCTACTGCGTACTGCCGACTCTCTTCCACCAACCGCCTCCTGGCTCCCGCTAATGGCCAATCGCCAACGGCCAACCGGTTCAAAGCCCCACCTCGTCATCGACGAACTGCAGGTCGTACAGCTTGCGATAGACGCCGCGGCGCTCGAGCAGTTCCTCGTGGGTGCCCACCTCCGCAATGCGTCCTTTGTCGAGCACGACGATCTTGTGCGCGCTACGAATGGTAGACAGCCGGTGGGCGATGACCAGGGTGGTCCGGCCACGCATGAGATTGTTGAGTGCCTGCTGCACGAGCCGCTCGGATTCCGTGTCGAGCGCGGAGGTGGCCTCGTCGAGGACCAGGATCGGGGGGTCCTTGAAGAGAGCGCGGGCGATGGCCAGGCGCTGGCGCTGGCCTCCGGAGAGGAGCACTCCCGCCTCTCCAACAGTCGTGTCGTAGCCTTGGGGCAGCTCAGTGATGAACTCGTGTGCGTTCGCCGCCTTCGCGGCAGCGACGACCTCGCTCTGGTCGACGTCGGTGCGTCCGTAGGCGATGTTGTTGCGCACCGTGTCATTGAACAGGACCACTTCCTGAGTCACGAAGCCCATCAGACTGCGCAGCGAGAGCAGCGTCGTGTCGCGCACGTCCACGCCGTCGATGGTGATGCGTCCTGAGGTGACGTCGTAGAAACGCGGCAGCAGATTCACGAGCGTGGACTTGCCCGCGCCGCTGCCGCCGACGAGCGCGACAATCTCGCCCGGGGCGATGCGCAGCTCGACCTCGCGCAACACCGGAGCATTGCCGTAGGTGAACGTCACGTCCTCGTAATGCACACCACTGCCGACGCCATGGAGCGCCACCGCGTCCACCTTCTCCTTCACGTCGTTGTCGACGTCGAGCATCCGGAACACACGCTCTGCCGCGGCCAGCGCGGTATTGAGGGAAAGATTCACTTTGTTGAGCTTCTTGATGGGTGCGTACATCAGCGCGAGCGCGGTCAGGAAGCTGATGAACTCCCCCGTGCTGAGGGTGCCCGCACCGATGCGGCGATGCGCGTAGCCGAACAGGAGCACCATGCACACGCCCGCGAGAAGCTCCATCACCGGCGAGGTCATGGCCTGCGTGCGCTGCGCGCTGAGCGTCCAGCGTAGATGCTTGCGCGAGGCCTCGCGGAAACGTCCGATCTCGAAGCGCTCCATCGTGAACGCCTTCACGATGCGCACTCCGCGGATGGTCTCCTCGAGGAGCGTCGCGATCTCCGCCATCCGTTCCTGTGAGCGGTGTGTCGTACGACGCAGCCGCTTTCCGAACTGCACGACCGGAGTGATGATCAGTGGCGCGCCGACGAGGCTCACCAGAGCGAGCACCGGATTGAGATAGAAGACGTAGCCGATCAGAAGAACCAGCGTCACGGACTCCTGCAGCAGGTCCCCCATGCGCGTGGACACCGCGGCCTGGATCGCGTCGGCATCGGATACGACCCGGCTCACCATCTCGCCGGTGGAGCGCTCGGCGAAGAAGCGGTGGCTCTGATGGATCATCGTCTCGTAGAGCTGGTTGCGCAGGTCGCGGACGGTCGAGAGACCAACTTTCTGGAAGGCGTACTCCGAGAAAAAGGACGTCCCCGCGCGGATGACGAAGACGATCAGGATCAGAGTCAGGACACGTCTACCCTTCGTTGCGGGACCGGCGTTCCACCATCCGTCAAAGCGGCTCTTCGCGCGGCTGATTGCGGGGAGGTGCTCGTCGAGCTGCCTTTGCATGATCTGCGCGCGCGGATTCGGCCTGTCCACGCTCCGCTGCACTCCAGGGGGTGTGAGCACGAAGTCGAAGAGCGGCTGCACCAGGGCGGCCAGCATGGTCTGCGTGACCGCGAACAGGATCATCGAGCCGAATGCGACGAGCGCCCAGGCTTTGTAGGCGCGCAGATAGCCGTAGAGTCTTCTGAGGGCGCTCATCGTGGGGTAGACGATGAACGTGGAACGGTGAACGAGGAACGCCCAACGACCCGGTGTTCATCGTTCATCGTTCATCGTTCCGCGTTAGTTTAATGATTTCCACCGCTGCCCGCCGGCTGGCCCCGGGCGTGCCGAGCTTGTCGCGAACCCCTTCCAGCTCGGCCCTCACGCGCTGATAGCTGCCGGGCGCGACGAGCTTGCGAACCTCCGCCGCAATCCGCACGCCGTTCACGTCTTCCTGGATGAGCTCTGGAACGACTTCCTTCCCGGCGATGATGTTGACCAGGCTGAAGTGCGGGAGGCGGACCAGGCGACGGCCCAGGGCGTATGTGGCGCGGCTCAAACGATACATGACCACGACGGGGGTGCCCAGCACCGCGGACTCGAGCGTGGCCGTCCCTGACGAGGACAGCGACACGTCGGCCGCGGCGACGGCCACTCCCCCGTCATTCTCGAGGATCGGCACCGCCACGCCGCTCCGGGCCACGATCGACTCGAGCCATTCCTTCCGGATCGTGGGCGCCTGAATGATGTACGCGTCCACGGCGCGCTCCGCACGGAGAATGTGCACCGCATCGAGCATGGGTGGCAGCAGCGAACGCACCTCCATCCGCCTCGATCCGGGCAACAGCGCGATGCGCAGCAGCTCCTCGTTCCGCGGCGGCTTCCGTACGTGCGCGAGCTGCTCGATCAGCGGATGACCTACGTAGGTCACCGGCACGTCATGCGTCCGGTAAAACTCCTCCTCGAACGGAAGGATGACGATCATTCGATCGACATTCTTCGCGATCTGCCGCACCCTCCCCTTTCGCCATGCCCATAGCTGCGGGGAGATGTAGTAAACGACCGGGATTCCCAGCGTCTTGCAGCGCTTCGCCACGCGCAGGTTGAATTCCGGATAGTCGATCAGGAACACGACGTCCGGCTTTTCCTCCGCGATGCGCGCAATCAGCTCGTTGTAGATTCTCCGGAACATCGGCAGGTGCCGCAGCACGTTGAACAAGCCGACGATCCCCAACTCCCGGGCGTGATGCATCACTTCCATACCTTCACGCGCCAAAAGGTCGCCGCCGATGCCGAACATGGTCACCGAAGGGTCGAGTTTCCTCAGCTCACTGAGCACCTCCGATGCATGCAGGTCGCCGGACGCCTCCCCTGCCACGACCGCCATTTTCACTGTTGCCTCCAGTAGGCAGTAGGCAGTACGCAGGAGGCAGGAGAGAGAAACGGCGGAGCCGCAACTGTTCGCTCTTCGTGCTCCTGCCCCCTGCCTGCTGCGTACTGCCTGCTGATCGTCATCGCGGGAACGGGTACATCGCCCAGCCCACGACCACGGCGCCGAAGAAGAGAGAGCAGAAAATGATGGCGAACAGTTGAATTCGGTCGCGACGCTCCTCGCGCCAGAGCAGCGCGAAGAAGGCGGCCGTGGCGATCGCGTAAAGGAACATCAGTGCAAGGTGAGTTTTCACGCCTTCCTCCCCGTCCCGAGATCCCAGCAGTCCAGCATCAGGAGGAGATTCATGAGACCCGCGGTGAGTGTGAAGGTGCGGCCGTATTCGTACGTCGTCTCCAGGACGTTTCCCTGCAGACCCGCGGCAGATGCCAGAAAGTAGAGCGTGCCGGAGCCCATCGAGGCGATGGTGGCCAGCCGGGCCAGCAGCGAGCCCCGACTGCCTGCCAGCGTATAGAGACTGCCGTCGATGGCCAGCCCCAGAACGAACATGAAGGTGATGATGGTAAAAAATGCCCCTGCGCGGGCGCGCCGGCCCAGGAACAGATGGCCCGCGCCGGGGATCAGGAGCGTCAGCGCCATGGCGATCCGCGCACGTGTCATGCGCTGAGCGCTTCTCCGCGAATCCGCGCGAAATGCGGCGCGAGCTTGTCGAAGGTCGTGTCCAGCTCCTCCGGCACGAGCCGCGTATCTGCGGTGACGGTCATGAAATTGACGTCGCCACTCCAGCGCGGCACGATGTGCAGGTGGTAGTGGTCGGCTACTCCTGCGCCGGCAACCTGCCCGAAATTCATCCCGACGTTGAACCCGTCGGGTCGATACACGTCCGACAGGATCCGCTGCGCCTCGGCAGTCAGGCGGATGAGCGCTTTCAGGGAACGGTCCGCAGACTCGAAGAGGCGCGCCTCATGTGCGATCGGGGCGACCAGGAGATGGCCATTCGTGTAGGGATAACGATTGAGCATGACCAGGGCTGCGTCCGTCTGGAACAGCGTGAGCGTCGCACGCGCGTCGCCGACGGCGGCGACGCAGAAGATGCAGCCTTGCGTCTGGTCACGCTCAGGGGCAGTCAAATACGAATATCTCCAGGGGGTGAAGAGTGTGTCCAAAACGTCTAATCGCCGGAGGAAGCCGCACTTCCCGGCTGTGCCAGAGCTCTGTTGATCAGCTCCTTGAGCTCCTTGCCGGGCTTGAAATACGGAATCTTCTTGGACGGCACTTCTACCTTCTCGCCGGTCTTCGGATTGCGCCCTGTCCGCGATTTGCGGCTGCGCAGGCGAAAGCTGCCGAAGCCTCGGAGCTCGATCTTCTGACCGGCGCGGAGTGAGTCGACGATGGAGTCGAAGACGATGTTCACGATCGTCTCGGCCTGCTTCTTGGTGAGCTGAACGACGCGCGCGACCTCGTCGACCAGTTCAGCCTTGGTCATCACCCCGGCCGCATTGTCGTCGAGTGTCTCGTCGGCGCGATCGTCGTCACCCTCGATCAGGGTCTCGTCGCGATCGAGATCGTTATCGTTCAAAGTCTCCTCCTGGTCGGCTGGCAACCTGATTCATCACCATCTATACATGAACTGCGGAACCCGCCGGCTGACGATCCGTTCCAGCACGGATTCAGCCCCCTCGCTGCTCAGCAGATCCAGAAGGTTCGCCTCGCGTCGTCGCGGCCAGAGTCTGGCCGGGTCGCCCTCGATCCCGCCCAGCTTCCCGGCACGGCGGACGGCATCGTCCATGGTGCCCACCTCATCGACGAGCTTGAGTGCGACCGCCTGCTCGCCTGTGAAGATCCGGCCGTCAGCGATGCGGGCGACCTCCTCCGGCTTCATCCTGTTTTTGCGTCCGGCGGCGACGTCGCGTACGAACTGCGAGTGCAACTGCGTGACGATACCCTGGAAGTACTGCCGCTCCGGCCCCGTCAGTTCCCGGTAAGGAGAGCCGGCGTCCTTGAGCGCTCCGCTGGTGATGGTCTCGGGTTTCAGCTTGGCCCAGCGTACCAGTTCCTTCATGTCGAACCACTGCAGGACCACGCCGATCGAGCCGGTGATCGTGCCCGAGTTGGCCAGGATCGGATCGCAGGCCGCAGCGATGTAATACCCGCCCGACGCTGCGACGCTATCCATCGAGGCGACCACAGGTTTTCCACCGGCGCGAATTTTCAGAATCGCGGCATAGATCTCCTGCGAAGGAGCGATGGCTCCCCCGGGGCTGTTGATGCGGACCACGATCGCCTTCACGTTGTCGTTGGAAGCGTAGCGATGCAACAGGTCGACGGTCTCGCGTGCCTCGAGGATCTCCCCTTCGATGGGCACCACGGCCACTTTCTCAGACCTCAGGTTGAGATCCGTTCCCTCGGACCCCGCGGCGGCGAGGAGCGCGATCACGCAAACGCCGAGGAACATCAGCAGGCATCCGCTCAGCGCGCCGAAGAAGAATGTGCCCGTGCGTGATTTGCGTCGAGGCGGCGGCGGAGGGGCCCACGCGGACTCCGGACGAGCGGCAGCGGAGCCCTCGTCGAACGGACGGGAAGCAGCCCGTGGATGCTCCACCGTTTCAGCAGTCGGAGTCTCGAGCTCGGACATGGTCAGCTCAGCTTTGCTGCGGGTCTGGTTCCGGCTCTGCGGCTGCTGCCGCCACCCGCTCGTCCTGTTCGTGAGAGTCCGGTTCGGTAGCGCCCTCAACGGGGGAGCCCTGATCGTGAGCGCCCTGCTCGTGAGCGCCCTGATCGTGAGCGCCTTGACCAAGCGCCCCTTGATCGAGCGTCACCGCCTCGTGCTCATCGGGAGCGTGCTGCGCGCGCTCCTCGTCCGTGAGAGGCTCGACGTCGCGTGTGGTCAGCCCGATTTTCCGCTCGTTCATGTCGACCTTGATGACGCGCGCCCGCATGGGCTCGCCGACTTGAAAGGTCTTGTCGAGTTTCTGCCGCTGATCGCGCTGCACCTCGGAGATGTGCGCGAGACCTTCCACGCCGTCGGCCAGACGGATGAAGAGGCCGAAGTCCGTGATCTTCGAAATGACGCCGACGATCTCCTCGCCGACGGCGTGCGCTTTGGCGAAGGCATCCCATTCGTTCGGCAGGAACTCCCGGATCGACAGGGAGAGGCGCTGGTTGTCGCCATCGACGTTGATCACGCGCGCCTTGACCGTGTCGCCCTTTTTCAGGACTTCACTGGGATGCTTGAGCCGGCGGTGCCAGGACATGTCGGAGATGTGGATCAGGCCGTCGATCCCTTCCTCCACTTCCACGAACGCCCCGAAATCGGTCAGGTTGCGCACCCGCCCTTCGATGACGGTGCCCACCGGATATCGCTGCGAGATCGTGTCCCAGGGGTTCTGCTCGAGCGCTTTCAGCGAGAGCGAGATGCGCCGGTTCGCGACATTGACGTCCGCAACCACAGCCTCGACCTCGTCGCCCATATTCATCAACTTGGCGGGATGGCGGATCTTCTTGGTCCACGACATTTCGCTGACGTGGATGAGACCTTCCACTCCCTCCTCCAGCTCGACGAACGCGCCGTAGTCGGTCAGCGAGACCACCCGCCCTTTCACTTTGCTGCCGAGGGGATAGCGATCGGAAACGTCCGACCAGGGATCAGGACTCTTCTGCTTGTAGCCAAGGGAGACGCGCTCGGAGCCCGGATCGAACTTCAGCACGGTCACTTCGATC
>JANMSA010000884.1:0-6438 GCA_031388865.1 Acidobacteriota bacterium
GTCAGCACGCGGTCGATGTAGTCGGACGTCCTCTTGCCCGGGCGAATGCCTGGGATGAAGCCGCCGTACTTGCGCATATTGTCGGCTGTGTCCACCGGATTGAAGACGATCGATGTGTAGAAGTACGAGAAGAAGATGATCCCGACGACCTGCAGCAGGTAGTAGAGAGGCTCGCCCACCTGCAGCTGACTGCCGATCGACTGCGACCAGGGCTGCTTGATCATCGTGGCGATGGTCTGCGGGATGACCAGGATCGACGAGGCGAAGATGACCGGGATGACACCGGCGGTATTGACGCGCAGCGGCAGGTACGTATTCGAGCCGCCGTAGACCTTCCGGCCGACCACTCGCTTGGCGTACTGCACAGGGATGCGGCGCTGGGCGCGCTCCATGAAGACTACGAATGCGGTCACGGCGACCATGAAGACGAGCAGGAAGAGCATCGCGAAGATGCTGCGTTCGCCCGTACGGATGTCGTCGATTGTCCCCACGACCGCGGAAGGAAGACCAACCACGATGCCCGCGAAGATGATCAGCGAGATGCCGTTGCCGATGCCGCGCTCGGAGATCTGCTCGCCGAGCCACATGACGAAGGCGGTGCCGGTCGTGAGCGTGAGCACGGTCATGATCGGGAATCCGAGCCCCCACAACGCGTCCTGCACGTGTGCGGGAACGAGCGGCGCGCCACCCGGAGCAGACTGAGTGCGCAGCCAGAACGCGACGCCGAGTGACTGCACGATCGCCAGGACGATCGTTCCATAACGCGTGTACTGGTTGATCTTCCTCCGCCCCATCTCACCCTCTTTCGAGAGCTTCTCCAGGTAAGGCCAGACCACGGTCAGGAGCTGCAGGATGATCGATGCCGAGATGTACGGCATGATCCCGAGTGCGAAGACCGAGAGCCGGCTGAGCGCGCCGCCGGAGAAGAGGTCGAGGAAGCCGAAGACGCCCGAGTTGACCGCCTTGAAGAACTCCGACAGGGCGACCGGGTCGACACCCGGAGTCGGAATGTGCGATCCGAGTCGGTACACCGCCAGCAGCGCGAATGTGAAGAGTACGCGCTTGCGGAGGTCCTCGATCGCCCAGATGTTGCGGACTGTGTCGACGACGTTAGGCACTTACTGAGTCTCCTGGCAGGTGCCGCCGGCGCCTTCGATCGCTTTACGCGCCGTCTCCGAGAACTTGGTGGCCGACACAGTCAGTTTCTTGGAAAGCTTCCCGTTGCCGAGAACTTTGACGCCGTCGTTCTGACCCTTGACCAGGCCGGCCTTGCGCATCGCCGCCTCGTCCACGGTCGTTCCAACCTCGAACTTCTCGAGATCAGCCAGATTCACCACCGCATACTCTTTCTTGAAGATGTTCGTGAAGCCGCGCTTCGGAAGACGGCGATGCAAAGGCATCTGGCCGCCCTCGAAGCCGGGCTGGCGGCTGAAGCCGGAGCGCGACTTCTGCCCCTTCTCGCCGCGACCCGAGGTTTTGCCGTGTCCCGATCCGGGACCGCGGCCGACGCGCTTTTTGGCGTGGCGCGCGCCCTTTTTCGGTTTTAGATTGTTCAGTTCCATTGTCGTATACCTCGAACGATGAACGATGAACGATGAACGATGAACAAAGGCACGACCCGGACGGGGCGGCGGGGTTCATCGTTCATCGTTCATCATTCATCGTTACTTTTGTAGTTACTCGACGACTTCAACGAGATGAGGGATCTTCGCGATCATGCCGCGCGTCTCCTTCGTGTCCACTCGCTCCGCGACACGGTGCATTTTCCCGAGCCCGAGCGCTTTCAGCGTCTCGCGCATCTCGACGGGGCAGCCGATGCCACTGCGAATCTGGCGGATGCGGATGGTCTTGCCAGCCTTCCGCCCTTCCTTGAATCGGCGAAGACGTCCGAGCAGGCTCATGCTTCCACCGCCTCGGCCGCCTCAGCACCACCGCGCAGCGCCTTGTACTGCTCCTCCGTGCGAAGAAGCTTGAGCGCCTCGAACGTGGCCTTCACGACGTTGTGCGGGTTGGCCGTGCCGAGCGACTTGGTGAGGATGTTCTGGATGCCGGCCGACTCGAGGATCGCGCGCACAGGACCGCCGGCAATGACACCGGTACCGTCCGAAGCGGGCTTGAGCAGGACCATGCCGGCGCCGTAGTGGCCGACGATCTGGTGAGGGATGGTCGTGCCGCTGAGGGCGATGCTGATCATGTTCTTCTTGGCGATCTCGATGCCCTTCTTGATGGCCGCCGGAACTTCCTTGGCCTTGCCCGAGCCGAAGCCCACGCGGCCCTTGCCGTCACCGACCACGACGAGCGCGCTGAAGCTGAAGTTCTTGCCGCCCTTCACGACCTTCGTGACGCGGTTGATGTGGACGACCTTGTCGATCATCCCGCTCTCGGAACGCTCTGGCTCGCGACGATCTCCGCGCGGTCCACCCTGCCCCTGACGCTGCCCTGGACGCTGCATTGGACGTTGCATCTGATCTCCTAGAATTCCAGTCCGGCTTCGCGCGCCGCATCCGCGAGAGCCTTGACGTTTCCGTGGTAGAGGTAACCGCCGCGGTCGAACACGACCGAAGTGATGCCCTTGTCCTTCAACTTCTTCGCAATCAACGCTCCGACAGCTTTCGCCGCCACCGCATTGGAGCCTTTCGCGCCGGCGTCTTTCTCCAGGCTCGAAGCGGAGGCGATGGTCTGTCCGCTGGCGTCGTCGATAACCTGCGCGTAGATGCTCTTGAGACTGCGGAACACGGCCAGGCGCGGACGCTCTCCTGTGCCGTTGACCTTACGCCGGATCCGCTGCTTGATCCGTCCGCGTGCTTCTACTCTGTGTCTTGCCTGATCCATTTGCTTTCCTCTGTGCCGAGATTGGATACCCGGCGCACTAGGCGAATTGAAAATTGAAAATTGAAAAAGCGCCTCGCGCCCTTTCGCCGTCCGATTTTTCAATTTTCAATTTTGCATTTTCAATTTCGCTACTTGCCAGCTGCCTTACCCGCCTTGCGGCGGATCACTTCGTCGGAGTACTTGATGCCTTTGCCCTTGTAAGGGTCCGGCTGGCGCAGGCTGCGGATCTCTGCAGCGGTCTGGCCCACCCTCTGCCGGTCGATTCCGGTGATGGTGATGTGTCCGGTCTTCGCCTCGACGACGATGTCGATCTCGTCGGGGATTGCGAAACGGACCGGATGCGAATAGCCGAGCTGGAAGACAACCTCGCGGCCCTTGACCTCGGCGCGGTAGCCGACGCCGATGATGTCGAGCTCACGCTTGAACCCTTCGCTCACACCCTTGACGTTGTTCGCCACGAGTGCGCGCATCAGGCCGTGGAAAGCACGGGTCTTCTTCTCCTCGTCGGGGCGCTGAAACTTGACGACGTTGTTCTCCACCGACATGGTGATGCCGGCGATGATGGGCGTCTTCAATGAGCCTTTGGGGCCCTTGACCACGACGGCGCTGCCGTCCTGGCGCACTTCCACGCCCTTCGGCAGTGGAATCTCTTTCTTTCCGATACGCGACATGGGCTCTCCTTACCAGATGCTCGCTACCAAACTTGGCAGAGCACTTCGCCGCCGACGCCGGTCTTCGCGGCATCGACACCCGAAAGCACGCCCTTGGAGGTCGAGACGATGGCCAGGCCGAGACCGCCGAGCACCTTCGGGATCTCTTCCTTGCCACGATAGACGCGGCGGCCCGGGCGCGAGACGCGCTCGATGCCGTGGATGACCGGCTCGCCGTCTGCCGAGTACTTCAGGTAGACGCGCAGCGAGGCCTGCGGCTTGCCGTCCTCCTGGACGACTTTGTAGTTGCTGATGAATCCCTCGGACTTGAGGATTTTCGCGACCTCGATCTTCAGCTTCGAGCTGGGCATCTCGACGCGATCGTGACGCGACTGAATTCCGTTGCGGATCCGGGTGAGCATATCCGCGATTGGATCTGTCATCGACATTCGTGTAACTCCTGTAATCGGTCTAGAGGCGAGCTACCAGCTCGACTTCGTGACGCCCGGGATGTAGCCACCGAGCGAGAGCAGGCGGAAGCAGATGCGGCAGAGCTGGAACTTCCGCAGGAAGCCGCGCGGACGTCCGCACTGCTTGCAGCGGTTACGCTTGCGCACCGAGAACTTCGGTTTCCGCTCAGCCTTCACAATCATTGAAATCTTTGCCATGTGTCGTTCCTCTTAAGATCTTCGCGTCACTTGCCGAACGGCATCCCCATCGCACGGAGCAGCGCGCGGGCGTGGTCGTCCGTCTGCGCTGTGGTCACGATGGTGATGTTCATTCCCCGGGACTTGTCGACTTTGGCGGCGTCGATCTCGGGGAAGATCAGATGGTCGCGAATGCCGAGGGTGTAATTGCCACGCCCGTCGAACGACTTCGTCGGCACGCCGCGGAAATCGCGGACGCGCGGAAGAGCGATGTTGATCAGACGGTCCAGAAACTCGTACATCTTCTCGCCGCGCAGGGTGACCATCGTGCCAATGGACTGCCCCTCGCGGAGCTTGAAGCTGGCGATGGACTTCTTGGCCTTGGTGACTACCGGCTTCTGGCCGGTGATCGTGGTCAGCTCTTCGACTGCCACGTCGAGGATCTTCGCGTTCGAAACCGCCTCACCCATGCCCATGTTCAGGACGACCTTCTCGATCCTGGGAATGGCCATCGGGTTCTTGATCTCGAACTCGTCCGCAACCTTCTTGCGGGCTTCGTTCATGTAAAGCTCTTTGAGTCTTGGTGCCATCCTGGTTCCTTGTGTGGGCTCGGCGTCGTACGAGCCCGGTAGATGTTGTCGAGAGCTCGCAGCTCTCAGCTCTCAGCTCTTAAGCCCGCCACCCAGGTCCTCCTGAGAGCTGCGAGCTGAGAGCTGCGAGCTACTTCGATAAATCCGCCTTGCACTTCCGGCAATAGCGAATGGCCTCGCCGTCATCATTGCGGTGCGAGCCCAGACGGGCCGCCTCGTTGCAGCTCGGGCAGATCACCTGCAGCTTCGCCACATGGATCGGGTGCTCGCGCTGGGAGATTCCACCCTTTACGTTCTTGGCGGGGTTGGCCTTCTCGTGCTTCTTCTTCTCGTTGACGCGCTCGACGATGGCCGTGCCCTTCGTCGCCTGCACGCGAAGCACGCGGCCCTGCTTGCCCGCATCCTTGCCCGAGAGGACGACCACAGTGTCGCCCTTGCGGAGGTGCGGCTTGTGCGACGTCAGGTCCTTCTGTTTGGTGCGTCCGTACAGTCCCATGGTTGCTTCCTTTAGATGACTTCAGGCGCCAGCGAGATGATCTTCATGAACTTGCGCTCACGAAGCTCGCGTGCCACCGGTCCGAAGACGCGCGTGCCGACCGGCTCGCGCGCGTCGTTGATGAGAACGGCTGCGTTGTCGTCAAACTTGATGTAAGACCCGTCGCGACGGCGGTTCTCCTTGACGGTGCGAACGATGACGGCCCTGACGACCGCACCCTTCTTGACCGTGCCATCCGGCGAGGCTTCCTTGACGGAGGCGGTGATGATGTCGCCCAGACTCGCGTACTGGCCGGCCGTCGATCCCCCCCGCATCTTGATGCAGAAGATCTTCTTCGCACCCGTGTTGTCTGCAACCTGCAGAATCGTTCCCATCTGAATCATGACTATCTCCCAACCGTTGTCGGTTGTCGGTTGTCAGTTGTCATTGGATGGCTGCTCACAGAGAACCGACAACTGACAACGGCGTTTTCTAGCTTGCCTTGTCGAGTACTTCGCGAACTGCCCAGCGCTTCCGCTTGGAGAGCGGCCGGGACTCCTCGATGACCACGCGATCGCCGATGTTGATCTCCGGCTGCTCGCTGTGCGCGAGAAACTTGCTGGTGCGCTTGATGTACTTCTGATACATCCCGTGCTTGACCAGGTTCTCCACGGCGACGACCACCGTCTTCATCATCTTGTTGGAGACCACGACGCCGGTCTTGGTGCGCTTGGATTTCCCCGTCTCGGGCGCCTTCTCGTTCTTGTCCTTCGTTGCCATGTCTTCTGTTCCTTACGCGCCGGTGGGCGCGCGGCGTCGTCTACGCGCCGGCTCTCTGATGTAACAGTGTCTCGATCTGCGCGATCTCACGGCGAACCTGTCGCATCTTCATCGGGTTCTCCACGCGCCCGGTGGCGCGCTGGAAGCGCAGCTTGAACATCTGCTCCCGGAGGTCGCGCTCGCGAGCCTTGAGCTCTACGACGCTCTTGTCCGTCAACGTTTTGAGTGTCTTCTTGCTGGCCATTACTCGCCGACCTCCGTCTGCTCGCGGGTCACGAAGCGGGTCAGGATCGGAAGCTTGTGGGCGGCCAGGCGGAACGCCTCCTCGGCGACCTCCCGCGTCACACCTTCCATCTCATAGAGGATGCGGGCAGGCTTCACCACACATACCCACTCTTCCGGAGCACCCTTGCCCTTGCCCATCCGGGTCTCGAGCGGCTTCTTGGTGATCGGTTTGTCGGGGA
>JANMSA010000915.1:0-3967 GCA_031388865.1 Acidobacteriota bacterium
GATCTTGTCCGACTCTGGCAACCGACTTAACTGGCCGAACCGCCGTGTGCGGACCCGCATGCACGGTGGTGTGGGAGGGGGAGGGCCGTGAGGCTCCCCCCTATCCCGATCCGAAGGCGGATGAGGGGTCGCTCCCGTGCCTTTCACCAGCTCTGTGCCGGCTGCGGACCTGCGCTCATCTCTGTGTCCTTTGTGTCTCGGTGGTGAACGTCTCTCTGGGGCGACGAGCGGATTGCGCGACCCCTCGCGCTCGTGGTACTCATCCGATTGCCTTATGAGAGAAGACACGCCCGAGAAGATCGACGACCTGCGCACCCGAGTTCGCTCCGTCCGGAGCTATCTTTGACCCTGCCGGCGCGCAGAGACTTCTAGACGAGATCGAGCGGGAAATGTCCGCGGCCGGATTCTGGGATGACCCGGAGAAGGCGCAGGACGTGGGGCGGAAGCGCTCCCGCGTGGAGAAACGCATCGCCGCCAGCGAGTCGCTCGACACCAAGTTCGAGGACCTCGACGTGATGCTCGATCTTCAACGCGAAGGCGAGAACGTCGGCACCGACATCGAGGCGCTGGTCGGGCAGCTCGAAAGCGAGATCCACGTGATCGAGCTGAGCATGAAGCTGGCCGGTGAGCACGACCTCCTCGACGCGATCGTCAACATTCACCCCGGCGCGGGCGGCACCGAGTCGCAGGATTGGGCGGAGATGCTGCTCCGGATGTACCTGCGTTACGCAGAGCGCAAGGGCTGGTCCGCCGAGATCCTGGAGTATCAGGGGGGCGACGAAGCGGGGCTCAAGAGCGCCACGATCATGGTGCGCGGGGACTACGCCTACGGCTATCTGAAGGCGGAGACGGGCGTGCATCGTCTGGTGCGCATCTCTCCGTTCGACGCAGCCAAGCGGCGTCACACCTCGTTCGCATCGGTCGCGACCATGCCCGACATCGACGACACGATCGAGGTAATCATCGACGACAAGGACCTGCGCGTCGATACCTACCGCTCCTCAGGCGCCGGGGGACAGCATGTCAACGTCACCGACTCGGCGATCCGCATCACGCACATCCCGACCAACACCGTGGTGACCTGCCAGAACGAGCGCAGCCAGCACAAGAACCGCGACACGGCCATGCGCATGCTGCGCTCGAGGCTGTATGCGTTGGAGCTCGAGAAGCAGAAGGAGGAGCAGGCCAGGCTCGCGGGAGTGAAGAAGGACATCGGCTGGGGCAGCCAGATCCGCTCCTACGTCCTGCAGCCCTACCAGCTCGTGAAGGACCTGCGTACCCAGAACGAGTCCGGCGATCCGCAGCGCATCCTCGACGGCGATCTCGACGAGTTCATCGAGGCCTGGCTCGCGGCGCAGGCGCGGCAGACGGCGGATTGATGGCAGGGTTGGCGTTTGGCGGTTGGCGGTTGACGGGGGAGACCCCCGGCCCCGATGGGAGCCTCCCGTCGATGGCGAGCCGCCACGTGCCCAACCGCATCGCGGTCTTCACTCCACTTCCTCCGGCGCGAACCGGAGTGGCCCACTATTCGTCGATCCTTCTGCCTGCCCTCACGCGTGCAGTGGAGTCGCTCCCGCCAACCGCCGACCGCCAACCACCAACCGTCAGAGCCTTCGAGACGCTCGACGGATATGACCCCTCCGACTACGACGCGGTCATCTACCAGCTCGGGAACAATCCGCATCACGAGCTGATGTACGCCGAGGCGATGCGGCGGCCCGGTGTCGTGGTGCTGCACGACCTGGTGCTCCATCACCTGATCGTCGAGATGACTCTGGCCCGCGGCGATGCGGACGCGTACGTCGCTTCGCTGGAAGCGAGTCACGGTGGCGCCGGAGCGGCATGGGCGCGCGGCCGGGCCGCCGGACTGCACAGCGAGATGGGCAACTTCCTGTTGCCCGCATCCGTCGAGGTCGCGCAACGCGCCACTGCCGTGATCGTGCACAACGGCTACGCCGCGGAGCGGCTGCACTCGTTCGGGGTGGAAACGCCGATCCACGTGGTACCCCATCCGTACATCCCGGAGATGCGTCGCCGCGAGCGCGGCGCGCTGTTCAGACCCGACCAGCGCGTCATCGGCTTCTTCGGCTTTCTCACCTCTGCCAAGCGGGCCGAAGTCGTGCTGGAAGCGTTCCGGATCGCACGCGCGCGACACCCGAGCCTGGCGCTGCTGGTCGTCGGCGAAGCCGCACCCAACATCGACCTCGGGAAGCTGCGCGGAGAAGGCATCGTCGTGACCGGCTACGTTGCGGACGAGGAGTTCCCCGCATACTACGGAATCGCCGATCGCTTCGTGAACCTCCGCTATCCCTCGGCCGGCGAGACTTCAGGGACGCTCATTCGTGCGCTCGACGCGGGGAAGCCGGTGGCCGTGAGCGATTACGCGCAGTTCGCGGAGCTCCCGGACGACATCGTGTTCAAGGTTCCGCTCGGGGCAGGGGAGGTGGAGCGCCTCGTCGAATTCTTCACGAGCGAGCTCCCCGACCCGGGCGAGAAACAACGCGCGTGGCTCAACGAAAACGCCAGTCTCGACAAAACTGTGGAAGGGTATCTCCAGGCACTCGTCCCCTCCGCGCGCGCAAGCGGAGGCGGCCAGGGTGAGGGCATCCCGATCTTCCCCAGGCTGGAGCTCGTGTCCGCGAGGCCGCTCGTGATCCGCAACGCCGGCGCGACGATCCGGACGCGCACCTACGGCCAGCCGGAGTACCGTCTCATCGCGCGCTTCTTCAACGAGGATCGCCTCGTACTGGATCGGTGGCTGGCGCTCCCGAAAGACCTCCACCACGGGGACACCGCGGAGCTCACGCTCGAGCAGCCCGCCGGAGCAACGACGCTCCGTCTCTATCACGCGTTGCAGGACATTCCGATGCTCGACCCGGAGCCCTGGGTGACCGCTCGTGTTTGACGATGCGGCGCTCACAACGCTGCGCGAGATCCTGGCGCGGCGGCCGGCCATCGAGATCGACGCGCCGCAGCATCGCCGCGCGTGCGTGCTCATCCCTCTGGTCCGGAACGGCGCAGGCTGGTCGATCCTCTTCACGAAACGCTCAGAACACCTGGCGGCGCACAGCGGTCAGATCGCTTTCCCTGGAGGCGCCGTCGAGCCTGGAGAGTCGCTCGAGGATGCCGCGATCCGGGAAGCGGAGGAGGAAGTGGGAATCCCGCGCAGCGGCGTGGACCTGATCGGGCGTCTCGACGACCTGATTACGCATAGCGGCTTTCTCGTCGCGCCGTTCGTAGGAGTGATCCACGAAAGCGTGCCCTACGTGATCCAGGAAGCGGAAGTGGTCGAGGTCTTCGAGGTGCCCATCGATGCGCTTCTCCACGCGCGCAACCCCGAAGTGCGCTACGTGCCGTTCCGCGCCAAAGAATACCCCGCCTATTTCTACCACTACGGCCCGTACGAGATCTGGGGCCTGACGGGACGCATGCTCAAGGCGTTCCTCGATCTGGTGTGGGTGGCGGGCTAGTCTTCGCGTCTTCGGTCTTCGGTCTTCGATTCTTGAGTCTTCGAGTCTTCGAGTCTTCGAGTCTTCGAGGGGGAGACGACACGCGTGTCCGCGGAAGTCTCGAAGTCCTAAAGAGTGGATCGCCTCAGTCTTCAAGACTTTGACTTTACGACTCCCTCGAAGACTCGAAGACTCGAAGACTCGAAGACTCGAAGGCTCGAAGACTCCAAGACTCCAAGACTCCAAGACTCGAAGACTCGAAGGCTCGAAGACTCGAAGACTTGAAGACTCGAAGACTCAAAGGCTCGAAACCGAAAGGCAGAATCGCGACTACTGGGCCAGCAACCGGTCCACGTATTCCGCCAGCGCCTTCCCGTCGTCTCCGTAGTCGACGATCGTTCCGTTGATCATGTAGGTCGGCGTGGCGCGGACGTCGTTGGAGAACGCAGCCGCTGAGGCCCAAGGCCAGGCTGGCTGCCAGGCCCGCCATTGCGGCTCTCATTTGTTCGCGCATGTTC
>JANMSA010000971.1:0-3079 GCA_031388865.1 Acidobacteriota bacterium
CCTCGCTTTCGACCACGATCAAGTCCATCCAGGACGTCATGCGCAAGGACGTCGGCGTCGACGGCGACGCCCAGCGCATCGGCCAACTCGTGTGGCTCCTGTTCCTGAAAATCTGGGACGATCGCGAGCAGGAGATCGAGCTGATGGAAGACGGCTTCTCCTCACCGCTCATGCGCGTCACCTGGACCGACGTGGCGGGAGAGACGCGGCACGCGGCGGATCTCCGCTGGCGCACGTGGGCGTCCGACCCCGAGGGCGACACCGGCGATACGCTCCTCGTGTTCGTGAACGACACCCTGTTCCCCGCGCTCAAGGGCATGGAGCCCGGCCCGAAGTCCGACGATCCCGCGGTCGAAAGCCTCCGGAAGCGACGGGCGCTCGTGAAGTCCGTGTTCGAGGACGCCTATCAGTACATGAAGTCCGGTACCCTGCTGCGTCAGGTCGTCAACAAGGTCCACGAGGCCATCGACTTCAACGACTCCAGGTCTCGCCACCTCTTCGGCGATATCTACGAGCAGGTGCTGAAGGATCTTCAGGGCGCCGGGAACGCGGGCGAGTACTACACGCCGCGCGCGCTGACGCAATTCGCCGTGGACATGGTGAACCCGAGGCTCGGCGAAGTGGTGCTCGACCCCGCCTGCGGCACGGGCGGATTCCTCGCATGCACCATCGAGCACGTCCGCGCCAACGAAGTGCAGACGCCGGAGCAGGAAGCCATGCTCCAGGCGAGCATCCGCGGCGTGGAGAAGAAGCCGCTCCCGCACCTGCTGTGCACGACGAACATGATCGTGCACGGCATCGACGTGCCGACCGGAGTGCGCCACGACAACACGCTCGCGCGGCCGCTTCGCGATGTGAGCGCCAAGGATCGCGTGGACGTGATCGTCACCAACCCGCCCTTCGGCGGCATGGAAGAGGACGGGATTGAGAACAACTTCCCGCTGGAGTTCCGGACCCGCGAGACTGCCGACCTGTTCCTGGTTCTCATCGTCGAACTCTTGAAACCGGGCGGCCGAGCCGCGGTGGTGCTCCCGGATGGCACACTGTTCGGCGAGGGCGTGAAGACCCGTATCAAGGAGCGGCTACTCACCGAGTGCGACCTGCACACCATCGTCCGGATGCCGAAGGGCGTGTTCGCGCCGTATACGAGCATCCAGACCAACGTCCTGTTCTTCACGAAGGGTCGGCCGACCACGGACGTCTGGTACTACGAGCATCCGTACCCACCTGGGGCGAAGAGTTACAACAAGACGAAGCCGATGCGGATCGAGGAGTTCGACGTCGAGAAGGCGTGGTGGACGAACCGGCAAGAGAATGAGCGGGCGTGGAAGGTGTCGATCGCCGACATCAAAGCCCGCAGCTTCAATCTCGACATCAAGAACCCGAACGCACCTGAGCTGACGCACGAGGACCCGGACGAGTTGTTGGAGCGGTACGTCCATGCGAAGGCCGCGGCGGCGGAGATCCGCGACGAGCTAAGGCGGGCGCTCTCCGAAGCTCTAGCGGCGCGGGCGTGACGGCGGACGACTTGATCGCGGCGTTCGACACGCTCGCGGATGCTCCCGATGGGGTAAAGCGGTTGCGGGAGCTGGTCCTTCAGCTAGCAGTGCGCGGCAAGCTCGTCGAGCAGGACCAAGGCGATGGGCGGGTAGAGGACGCCATTGCATCGATCAAGCATCAAAGGCTGAGAGTCGGTAACTTGCCCGCCGAGCGGGTCAGTGACTTTGGTACCCTCGCCCCCGCTGACTGGCCCTTCGAGCCGCCGCGGTCTTGGCGCATGCTCCGCTTCGGCGACGTCTTTGTCGCCGTCTTCACGGGCCCATTCGGCACCTCCCTCAAGGCGCACGAATATCGCGCCGGCGGGACGCCCGTCGTGAACCCACAGAACTTACGGAGCGGCGTGATCGTTCCTACCGAAGACACTTGCGTCGGCCCAGAGACTCTGACGCGACTTCGAAACTTCGTCCTCGCGGAGCGGGACATCGTGGTCGCTCGCCGGGGCGAGATGGGAAGATGTGCGGTCGTGACGCCACAGGAGGTGGGCTGGCTGTGCGGTACGGGAAGTCTCGTTCTCAGACCGCCGGACGAAGTGGCTCCGCGGTTTGTGGCGACGTTTCTCAACAGCCCTTGGACAGTCGATCGTCTCGGCGGCGAATCTGTTGGGTCAACCATGAAGAATCTGAACCAGAAGATCATGGCGAACCTTCCGTTTGGACTGCCGCCCATCGCCGAACAACACCGCATCGTCGCTCGAGTGGACGAGCTGATGGGCCTCCTCGACCGCTTGGAGGTCGCACGCGCCGCCCGCGACGACTTTCGCCGAGCCGCTCGAGACGCCGCACTTGCCGCCCTCCGCGACACCGAGGACAGCGATGCGGTCGAAACCGCGTGGGGCCGCATCGCGGCGCAGATGGACGCACTGTTCACCGACCCCGAGGATTTAGTCCCGCTACGAGACGCGGTGCTCGGGTTGGCTGTACGGGGGAGGTTGGTGCCGCAGGATCTGGCGGACGAAGCAGTTTCAGTCCCGCTTGCTCGCATCCGCTGTGAGCGGACTCGGTTGATCGAACAGCGGGTGCTTCGTCGCGCAGAGGCGCTGGATGCAGAGTACCCCGCGCCGGTGGTGAGCTTGCCACTTGGGTGGGAATGGACCCGACCCGACGAATTGTGTGCTCTGGAGCGATATGCGTTGGCGATCGGGCCGTTCGGAAGCGACTTGGTGAAGTCCGACTATCGCGACGCGGGGGTACCGTTGGTTTTCGTCCGTGAGATTACGTCGGAGACTTTCGGCGGACCCGCGACAAAGTTCATCGAACAAGCCAAGGCCGATGACCTGCACGCCCACACCGTTCGCTCGGGCGACGTCCTAATCACCAAGATGGGTGCGCCACCCGGGGACACTGCCATCTATCCCCATGGCCTGCCGCCAGCAGTCATCACAGCGGACTGCATCAAGTTTCGACCGCATGGCTCTCTGTGTCTCGCCGCGTATCTACGGTACCTGTATCGAGCACCCGTGATTCGGGCAGCGATGCTGGAAATCACCATGGGCATCGCGCATCAAAAGATGAGCTTGAAG
>JANMSA010000998.1:0-1525 GCA_031388865.1 Acidobacteriota bacterium
AGCCGATCCGGAGGACGCGAAGAAGCTTGCCGCGCTCGGCTATGTCGGGTCGACCGTCTCCGCATCAGGCGTTCTGCCCGATCCGAAAGACAAGCTCGATGTCCTGCGAGCCTTCGGATCGGCAAGCGATCACTTCCGCAGTGGTCAGTACGCGAAGGCTGCGGCGATGATGGAAGAACTCATGCGCGCCAATCCGGACTTTATCAGCGGCTGGGGATTGCTGGCGGAGTCGTACCGGAAGCTGGGGCGGCAGGAGCTGGCGCTCGAGACGCTGCGCATCCAGATGAACCATTCTCCAGGAAACTCGCAGGTTGCTCTTTCGCTTGCTGATCTGCTTCGGGAGATGGGCCGGTATCGGGAAGCGCGGGAGCACGCTCTCCTGGCGAAGGAATCGGGAGCAGCGTTCGTGCACGAGATGCTTGCCATGATCGCGCTCGCGGAGAACGACCTTGAAGAGGCAGACCGCGAGGCCGTGGCCAGTCTGGCCAGCGAGCCGGACCGGATTCAGGCGCTCATGCTCCGCTCTCAGATTCGCCGGCTCCGGAAATGTCCCGCAGAGGAGCTGGCATTTCTGGAGAAGGCGAGTGAAGTGGTGCGGCGCAGGCATCTCCCCGCCATCCGCGACCTGGAGTTCAGGCGAGGGGAGGCATTACTTCAAGCGGGCCGCGTTCCGCAGGCCGAACAGGCCTTCAGGGCCGAGACAGCCGGGTTCCCTTCCCATCTCAAAGCCTGGGCCAACCTTGCGCTGATGGTAGGAGTGCAGGGGCGGCGCGCCGAAGCGCGCAGCATCCTCGACGAGGCCATGAGGCGCAACCCTGGCCGTGAGGCGCGCAAGCTGGCGGTGGAAACACTGCTGACGATGAACGACCGGGAGGGTGCGCGGGAAGTGGCGGCCCGTTCGGCGCGCTGAATCGAGGTGGCCACGGTGCGAAGAGCCGGCTCCGAGCGAGCCCGGCGGCCGGGAAGGCCGCCGTTTTCACTTGTCGCTGCGCCCCTCCTTCAGTATATTCTGCGACGCCCACTTGCTTCTGTAACTCCCTGGTCAAACGTTTAGCGGAATGAAACCCACGTTCCCCGGAAAATTGGAGCGTTCGTTCAAAAGCTTGGATACGGGCGTTCGTTGGATTTGTTAACTTCAATCATTTCAGCGGGTTGCGGTTTAGGGCCTGGCGGCCCACGTCCTGCAGCCGTGTCACAAACAACACGCTCTCAGTCACATTATTGTCATGTCGTGGTCACATAACTTTAGGGGGGTATGAATGAACTCATTGAAGCGCGGTTTACTGGTGATGGCAGCTCTGCTGCTCGTCGCCGTCCCGATCTTTGCCCAGAACCTGGGCAGCCTGACCGGGACCGTCACACTCGAGGGCGCACCGCTGCCGGGCGTCACGGTGACGATCTTGTCTCCGGCCCTGCAGGGAACGCGCACGGCCTACACGGACGTCAACGGTAACTACAACTTTGGGGCTCTCCCCCCTGGCGAGTACAACGTGGCATTCGACATGGAGAGCATGCAGTCGGTGAG
>JANMSA010001013.1:0-2126 GCA_031388865.1 Acidobacteriota bacterium
TCCGGTCAGCGTGGGGAAGGAGCTTCGCGTCAGCGCCGTCGTCGTCGGACGCATCGAGCTGGTCGGGGACCGACTGGTGATCTCGGCCGAGCTGGTGGACGCGAGCGACAACGCGCTGATCTGGGGCAATCGTTACCAGGCCGGTCGCGCAGATCTCTTCAGCGTGCAGCAGTCCATCGCCTCCGAGATCGCCCGCATGCTGCGCCTGACCCTCACAGGCCGCGAGCAGCAGCTCCTCGCGAAGCGCCACACCGCGGATCCACGCGCATTCGAGCTCTACCTCAAGGGCCGCTTCCAGTGGAACAAACGGAACGCGGCGGGGATCTATCGAGCCATCGAGTTTTTCAACCAGGCCATCGAGATCGATCCGCAGTATGCACTCGCCTACGCTGGCGTCGCGGACAGCTACAACCTGCTCGACATCTGGGCCAACCTGCCCACGAGCGAGACCTTCCCTCGCGCGAAAGCCGCCGCTCAGAAGGCTCTGGAGATCGATGATCAGCTCGCGGAGGCGCACACATCCCTGGCCTACGCGATTCACACGTACGAGTGGGACTGGGACACAGCGGAACGCGAGTACAGGCGCGCGATCGAGCTGAACCCCAACTACGCGACGGCACGTCAGTGGTACGCGGAGTTCCTGGCCGCAACAGGGCGCTTCGACGAGTCTGAGGAGCAGGGTCGGAAAGCTCTCGAGATCGATCCAATGTCGCCGATCATCAACGCGGTCGTAGCGTTCAACTCGACGATGGCCCGCCGTCACGACAAGGCCATCGAGCAAGGCACCCGCACGATCCAGCTCTTCCCCGACTTTTCACCCGGCCACGCCTACCTCGGTCTGGCCCTCCTCGAGTCCGGCCGCCCACGCGAGGCAATCGTCGAGCTCGAGACAGCCCGCAAGAACCTCGATATCGCAGTCGTGCAGACCTGGCTGGCCCGCGCGCACCTCGCCGCCGGGAACGCCCCTTTGGGAAAACGCTTCGCAGAAGAACTCAGCGCTGGCCGCGATTACCTTCCGCCCTATTACATGGCGGCGTTGCACGCACACCTTGGCAACCGCGATCAGGCGTTCCGCGAGCTCGATCGCGCAGTGCGCGAGCGCACTGGCGCCCTTGTGTGGCTGCGTGTGGATCCTGCCATGGACCCCCTGCGCGACGATCCGCGATTCGAGAAAGCAGCATCGCGAATCGCGAAGTGACGGTTGGCGCATGCTTCACCTCAGTCCCAGTGAAACGTCACTGAAGGGACGATGATGACGTTGCGGTCGCGGAGCTCGAGCGCGGAATGGTCGTAGTAGATGCCAAGCTCCGGACTGAGCGAGAAGGAGTCGCCGACGCGCATGCGCAAGCCTCCGAAGATGCCCGCCGAAGGCGAATCATCGACGGCGCCAGAGCTGATCGGCAGCACCTGCATGGCTCGTACACCACCATACGGGATGCGCCGCCCTTCAGGCCCGGACGCGATGAAGCCCGCCTCGACGTACGCGTGATTGCCCCAGTTCACGATGCCGGCACCGCCGATCACGGCGAAGGCCGGGCGCTGCGGATCATTGACTTCATTGAGCAGGCGCTTGTAGTTGACGATCACTCCGCTCCCGCCCGGCACCCGCAGCCCGAGGTCGGACTTTTCAGAGAGGCCCCAGCGTCCTTCAAAATCAGCGGAACCGTAGGCCAGCGACTCGTCGCTGGAGCCATCGCTGTCGACGTTCTCGATCCCGTTCGGGATGAAGTATGCCGACACGTTGGGTTGAAACTCGCCCTTGGGCACCGGACGGGCAGTCGTGCCGACGGAGTACGAAATGCAGCTGGTGAGGAACATCAGGCCAAACGTCAGAGGAAGCAGGCGGAGAATTCTCATGCAGGCCATCCTCTTCGGGTCGGGGCCTGCAGACTTTGGGAAACGCTGGGGTTTTATTTGGAGGACGAGAAATGAAGCGCAGGTGCGGGGGGGATCCCCCTCATCCGCCTTCGGCACCTTCTCCCCCCGCCGGGGGAGAAGGCTCTCGAACGAACTCATGACGAGAGCCTCCCCACTCGACCCTTCGCCCCCCTGGCCAGGGATCAGAGCCGCACGCTCTCGACTGTACCCTCCCCACGAGACCCTTCTCCCCCGGGCCGGGGGAGAAG
>JANMSA010000116.1:0-8560 GCA_031388865.1 Acidobacteriota bacterium
CCGCGGTTCATGAAGGCAATCTTCCCCGCGACGTTGTTCAGAATCGCGGTGCAGCCGTCCGTGGTCGACGGACCCTGCGCATTGGCAGCGTCGAGGGCTTCCACGAGCTGGCCGGCCAGCGGCGGATAGGTGAGGACCGGGCCGAACTCAGCGTGGCTGAGCTCGAAGTCGCCGGCGGCCGGCGACGGCGAGTCCACATGAAGCAGGCCTACGCGCTGCATCACGATGGGGGCGCCCGTGGTTACGTTCGCACCGGCCCAGGCCAGGCGACCATCGTTGAGGCGCGACACGAGACGCTGCGGGGCGCTCATTCCGTCCCAGTACATGTTCTGGGTGTTGTCGAAGATGCGCTTCTCGTAGACGTCCGGCCACGGGAAGGTCGGGAATCCAACGTTCTCACCCGTGGTGCGGTTGACGAACGTCGAGAAGCCGAGGCCGTGGCCGAACTCGTGGAGCAGCACGCCGATCAGGTTGATGCGCGTGCCGCCGTTCGGGCCGAGGTTGGTGTTCGTGTCGAGGCCGTAGTACCAACCGCCCGAGTTCTGGAGGCACCCCGGCGTGCCGATTCTCGCATTGAAGCTCGCGGCGAGGTCGACCTCGTCGTTACCGCCCGCGTTGCCGATCGGCGCTATGTCGGAGCCAGCCATCTTGTTCGCGAGCGCCACGTGATACCAGGTGTTGGCCTCACGGATATTGGGGGTGTTGGCCCAGATGCCCCGCGCGCCGGCCGAGCCGAGCGTCGCCGAGGTGGGAGTGCAGGTGAGAGGACCGAAGTTCGCGCGGATGCGGATGTCGACGTTGCTGTCGATGGCCGCTTCCCAGATGGAGGCTGCGTACTCGAACGCGTTCAGGCGCTGCTGGCCCAGAGTCGTGCCGGGGTTGCCGCCGATCGGCGAGGCCGGAGTGGGATCGTTGAAGCCGACGCCCGGCAGGTCGTTGTTGACGACCACGATGTTCGCATTCGCGAACGCAGAGACGGGCATGCTCACGAGGAGCAGCAGGAGCAGGGAGATCTTGAGCTTGTTCACAGTTACTCCTTCTCCGTGGCGCGCGTGCGTGAGGGGCGGATGCGCATGATGCTGTCGAAAGTTTTGGTGGCCCCGACTTTCAGGGCCGTGACCGCGACATGATCATCCGTGCAGGTGAACGTGAACGCTCCATCCCCGTCCGGGGTGGCCACGAAGTGATGGTCGGTGGTCTCGTCGAGAGCGATCGAGACCATGCCGTTGACGTGGGTGGTCACGACTTTCGGCGCCGCTACGCGAGCTGCAGCGAGCCCAATGAGCGCCTGCTGCTCAGCCGCGGTAGGCTGCCGAAGCTGCCCGTTCTTATCGACGGCGACCTGCTGGTCAGGTGTGGCCGCCAACAGGGACCCCGCACAGACGCAGACAGCCAACGCGTATGTGATGTTTCTCTTCATACACATCTCCTCTGAAGTAAATTGTGGGTGCTGTTCGGTGGCCCGGCAGTCTTCCGCTGTGGAAGGAAGATCCGCGGCTTTGCGTGACCGCCTCACGGCGATTTTGCCTTTTCGGTTTTTTGGAAGACAGTTATTTGGAACGTGGCTATTGTAAGGGCGCGATATTGGAACGTCAAGAGGTCGTTCGGTCCATGTCAGCGAATCGCATCCTTTTCCTGTTTGCGCTCGCTTTGGCGCGATGCTCCTTTGCCCCGGCGTTCGACGCCCCGGCGTTGCGCGCGGTCGATCGCGCGGTCCTCGAGGCGGTCGAGCAACACCGCATCCCCGGTGGCGTGCTCTGGATCGAGCGCGACGGTGAGATCTACCATCGTGCCTACGGAAACCGCGCTCTGGTTCCGGCCCTCGAGGGGATGACCGAGGACACGATCTTCGACGCGGCCTCGATCACAAAGGTCGTCGCCACCGCACCGTCGGTACGCATCCTCATCGAGCGCGGCCTGGTGAAGCTCGACGCGCCGCTCAGCACGTATCTGCCCGAGTTCACGGATGACGCGGTCACGGTTCGTCATCTGCTCACCCACACCGCCGGATTGCGTCCGGGCATCGCTGCCGCAGATGTGATTCCCGCCGCGCTCGCAGAGCGTCCCCTCAATCGCCCCGGCGCAGTGTTCCGGTACTCTGACGTGAATTTCATCCTGCTCGGCGAACTCGTCCGCCGGGTATCCGGTGAGACGCTGGAGGTGTTTGCCCGAAAGAATGTGTTCGAGCCGCCGGGCATGAAGGACACTTCGTTCCGTCCGGCTCAGACGGCGCGGGTCGCTCCGACGGAGAACGGACTGCACGGCGTCGTGCACGACCCGACAGCGCGGCGCATGGGCGGAGTGGCCGGTCACGCCGGAATGTTCACGACGGCCGGGGATCTGGCGAAGTTCGCGCGTTTCGCGCTGCAGAACGCGGCATCATTCGGCGCAGACATCACCCCTCCCGAGGTGGCGGTGCGCCGCGGGTTCGGGTTCGACCTCGACTCCCCGTACTCGCGTCCCCGCGGCGATCTGTTTCCGCACGGCTCGTTCGGCCACACTGGCTGGACGGGCGGCTTCCTCTGGATCGACCCGTCGTCGCGCGCGTTCTACATCTTTCTTTCCAACCGCGTGCATCCCGACGGCAAGGGAAGCGTGATCTCGCTACAGCGCCGCCTGGGCACCCTCGTCGCGCAGTCGCTGCGCGGAGTGACCTTCACGCCGCCGGCGCGGCGCGTGGCCTGGGTCACCGGCGGAGCCGAAGCGCAGAACGGAATCGACGTGCTCCACGCGAGTGGCTACTCGGTGCTCCAGGGCAAGCGGATCGGGTTGATCACCAATCACACGGGAATCGACCGCACCGGCAACCCGACCGTGGACCTCCTGCGGAGCGCGCCCGGCGTCACCCTGGCGGCCATCTTCACGCCCGAGCACGGCCTGCGCGGCACCGCGGATGAAAAGGTCGGGGACGAGCAGTATCACGCGATCCCGGTCTACAGCCTGTACGGCGAGCGGCGGAAGCCGGTGCCGGCGCAACTGGCCGGCCTGGACGCGCTGGTGTTCGACATCCAGGACATCGGATCGCGGTTCTACACTTACATCTCGACGATGGGTCTGGCGATGGAGGCGGCCGCGGAAGCGAAGGTGCCGTTCGTGGTTCTGGATCGCGTGAATCCGATCGGCGGCGAGGTCGTGGAAGGACCGCTGCTCGAAGGGCAGACGAACTTCGTCGGCTGGCACCCGGTGCCGGTCCGTCACGGCAAGACGGTGGGCGAGCTCGCGCAACAGTTTCGCGAAGAGCGCCCCATCAGTGTCGATCTCATCGTGGTGCCGGTCAAAGGCTGGAAGCGCGAGCAGTGGCAGGATGAGGCCGGGCTGCCGTGGGTGAACACATCGCCGAACATGCGCTCGCTCAACGCGGCCGCGCTCTACCCCGGCATCGGACTCATGGAGCGTGCTCTCTCCGTCGGACGCGGAACTGCCACTCCCTTCGAGATCCTCGGCGCGCCCTACATCGACGGCGCTGCGCTGATCCGCGAAGCCGGCGAGTTGCCCGGAGTCTCGCTCGAGGCTACACGCTTCACTCCCACGGCGAGTACGCACAAGGGCGTCGAGTGCGGAGGGGTGCGCATCACGATCACGAATCGCCGCAGGCTGCGTTCCGTGGAAGTGGGCGTCGGGATCGCGTCGGCTTTGATGCGGCTCTATCCGCGGGAGTTTCCCGTCGACGAAATGCAGCCCCTCTTGCGGCACGCGGCCACGCTGGAGGCCATTCGCGCCGGCAAGCCCGTCACGGAGATCCTGCAGCTCTGGCGTTGATGGAACGCCTTGACCGAAGGGCTTTGCACGCCGGAGGCGCGGTGGCAAATAGCCGGTGGTTGAGCGCGAAGCGCGATACCCCCGGTTGAGGCGTCCCCATCGTCAGCGCCCCGGCAGGGGCGCGCGATCTCGCACATGCCTCGCAGGGCGAGGAATTGATCGCCCGGTCGAAAAACGCTACGTGTCGTTGATGAACCCCCCGCGGCGGTCCGGCGCCCCTGGCGGGGCGCCCGTCGAGATCATGGACGCGTTCCGGTGGTGATCGCGCTACGCGCTCGACCACCGGCTATTCGCCATCACGCCTCCGGCGTGTAAGAACCCCAATCGCTACGCTCAACCACTGGCGATTCGCCATCACGCCTCCGGCGTGTGTCCACCAACCCAGCCCGCGCACCCGCTCACGTCGGCTGCGTCTTTTTGGCGAACGGCGAGCCAACAATGACCGGGAATTCCGTTAAACTGACCACGCGTTCAGCGACCTGAACATGGGAGTCAGATCGAAGGAAGACGTCGTCCAGGAGTTCCGGGTGCAGTCCATCCAGGAAGCGGCCATGCGCGTCATCGCCCGCAAGGGGATGTCCGCCGCGACGATGCAGGAAATCGCGGACGAGGCAGGGGTGGCCAAGGGCACGATCTACCTCTACTTCCGCGATCGCGACGAGCTCGTGGAGACGACGTTCGAAGTCGCCATCACCCAGCTGATGGAGCAGATCGACGCCGTCATCGACCGCGAGATGCCGTTCGAGGAGAAGATCCGCGCGATCATCGCCGCGCAGCTCACGTTCTTCAGCGCGAACCGTGAGTTCTTCCGGCTGTACCTGTCGCTGCGGATGCCTGAGGGCCCGAAATCACGGCAGCGGCGTCAGAAGCAGACCTGTCATCCGCGTTACCGCGTTCGGGCCCAGCGTCTTGCCGAGGTTCTGCTCAAGGCAATGGACGCGGGCGAGATTGCGCGACTCGATCCCTACCGGCTGGCGTTGTTCATCATCGAAGGAAGCACGGCCATCATCCTGGAGCGCCTCAGCGAGGACCATCCACCGGCAGATGAGGTGGAGGTCGAGCTCATCACCAGCTTCATCCTCAACGGCGTACGAAAACGGAGTGAGAGTTGAAGAGAATCTTTCCAGCAGTCCTCATCGTGCTGGTCGCGGTCAGCATGAAGGCGCAGACGAAGTTGACTTTTGATGCGGCGCTCGCTCGAGCGCTCGTCGTGAACAACACCATCGAGCGGGCGCGCCAGGAGATCGGCATCGCGTCAGCCGCGCGCGATCAGCTGCTGTCCGCGGTGATGCCGCGGATCACGTTGAATGGGGACCTGACCCGCAATTCGATCGAGCAGACGTTCGGCGAGGGGCCGGACTCCATCGCCATCCTCCCTCGAAACGACTGGGCGTATCGCATCACCCTCAATCAGCCGATCTATGCCGGAAAGCGGGAGCTTCGCGCTTACTCCCAGGCCAAGCTGAACGTCGAGAACGCGCGGGAGGGCTCGCGCGGATCCGAGGATGCGGCGCTAATGCGCGTCTCGTCGAGCTATCTGGCGGTCCTCAACTCCGATCGCCGCGTGGACGTCGAGAACCGAAACATCGAGCTGGCCGGGCGCCGCCTGCAACAGGCTCGCGCATTCTTCGAGGCGGGCGAAGTGACCAAGGTCGATGTGCTCCGCGCGGAAACGGCGCAGAAGGCCGCACAGCGCCTGCTGGCCGTCGCCGTGCAGCAGCGCGAACATGCGGTCGCCGGGCTGCGCACCGAGCTCGATCTCGACGGTGCCATCGACGTGAGCACTCCCGAACGCGCGCTCGCTCCGCTTCCAGACGAAGCGACGCTCATCGCACGCGCGCAGGAAGCACGCGCGGACGTGGACATCGCCGAGAACAACGTTCGCATCGCCGCTCTCGAGGTCCGGAAACAGCGAGGATACTGGCTGCCGGTCGTGACATTCGACGGCGGCTGGATTCAGCAGAGAACGCCTTTCCCTGCGAACCAGTACGCCTATGGCGCGCTGCGTTTCAGCGTGCCGATCTTTCAGTCAGGAGAGGTGACGGCGCGCGTGGCCGGTGCGAAGAGCTTCGAAAAGCAGGCGCAGCTCGCGCTCGAGGAAGCCAGAGTAGCCGCGCGCGAGGACGTTCGTCGCGCCCTGGCGGATCTCCGCTCCGCCGAGATCGGTCTTCAGCTCGCGAACGAGCAGTTGCTGGCTGCTCAGGCCGAATACGAACAGGCCTTCGAGCTGTATCGCGCGCAGGAAGCGACCTCGCTCGACGTCTCCTCATCCGAGACCTCGCTCGCCGACGCAAGGCGCGCGGTTGCCGAAGAGACTCTCAATCGTGAGCTTGCCGAGTTGCGCGTGTGGTACGCGGCCGGTGCAATCAAAGATGCCGTTGGAATCCGGGACGCAGAGCCGGAGGGCACTGGGGAGACGACATCGTCCTCAACGCCTCCCGCACTCCCTTCTGCACCCTCTCAGGAGTAATCATGAAGTGCACACGAATCGTTCTCTCCGCGTTCACCCTCTCCCTGTCGATCGCCGGTTGCTCAGGCGACGAATCGAAAGCTGCCACCGCAACCGTCGCCACGACCACTCGGGAGGCGCCCGCGCTTCCCGAAGATGTCGAGGCCATCAACACGGGGATCACCGCGGCCAACGCCACCAGCACCGCAGCGCCAGCGGAATCGAACACCTTCTCCGCGACGGGCGAGTTCGTTTCGCCGGTGCGCTCCGAGCTGTCTGCCAAGCTTCCGGGACGCGTGCTGCGGATGCATGTCGCCGAGGGCTCGCGCGTGAGGCGCGGGCAGCCGGTGCTGGAGCTCGAGAGCGACTACGTGCGCCTGAACCTGCAGGCCGCAAATGCCGAGATTGCGCGAGCGAAAGCCGCGCATGACGAAGCGCGCCGCGATCTCGGGCGGAAGAAAGAGCTGGTGGCCAAGGACTCGATTCCGCGCGCGACGTTCGATCGCTCGCAGGCGATGTTCGATCAGACCGCTGCGGCCCTGTCCGCGGCGAACGCGCAGGCTGCGCTGCTGCGCCAGCACATCGCGGACTCGACGCTCCGTTCGCCCGTCGACGGGGTCATCGCGGAGAAGCGCACGGAAGTCGGCGCCCGCCTCGGCGACGCCGGGGTCGCCTTCGTCGTTGTGCAGCTCGCGCCCCTCAAACTCCGTTTCGCCGTGCCCGAACGCTACCTCGGCCGCATCACCCCAGGCGACCCCGTTACCGCGACCGTCGATCCATACCCGAACGAAAAGTTCGAAGGGTCGATCAAGACCGTGGGCGGGGTGATCGATCCGAAGACGCGGACGATGTTCGCGGAAGCGGAGTTCGCGAATCGCGACGGGCGGCTCCGGCCGGGACTGTTTGCAAGAGTGGAGACGAAGATCGAGTGAAGCTCGCAGCTGGCAGCTCGCAGCTCTCAGGAGAGGCGGGCGGGCCTGCGAGCTGAGAGCTGAGAGCTAATCATGCAAAAACTAGCTGAAATCTGTGTCCGCCGTCCCGTCTTTGCGACGGTGATCATCCTGGCGCTGGTTGTGATCGGGGCGTTCTCGTACTTTCAGCTCGGCGTGGATCGCTTTCCGAACGTCGAGTTTCCGTTCGTCATCGTGACGACCGTGCTTCCCGGCGCCGCGCCGGAAGAGATCGAGACCGAGATCACGGACAAGATCGAGGAATCGGTCAACACCATCAGCGGCATCAACGAGCTGACCTCGTTCTCGTCCGAGAACGTTTCGGTGGTGATGATCTCGTTCGACCTCGAGAAAAACCGCGATGTCGCCACGCAGGAAGTGCGCGACAAGATCTCGTCCGTCCTCGGCGGTCTGCCGGCGGACGCCGAACCGCCGATCGTGCAGAACTTCGACCCGGGAGCGATCCCGGTCGTGACCATCGCCGTGTCCGGCCCCGGATCGCAGCGCGACATCTCGGAGTACGTCGATAAGAACCTGCGACGGCGTCTGGAGACAGTCAGTGGCGTAGGCCAGGTCCTGGTCATCGGCGCCCGCCCTCGACAGATCAACGTCATCGTCGACAACGCCAAGCTGACCGCACAGGGTCTGACCGCAGCGCAGGTCGTCAGCGCTTTGCAGGCGCAGAACATCCAGATTCCCGGCGGAAAGGTGGAGCAGGGCGTGCGCGACCTCACGCTGCGCACCTACGGTCGCGTCGCGTCGGCGGAGGAGTTTGGCAGTATCCCCATCGCGAATGTGAGTGGGACGCCGATCCGCATCCGGGATATCGGGCGCGTTGAAGACAGCATGGCCGAGGTGGAGTCGGCGGCCAGCGTTGGCGGCAAGTCTGCGGTGGTTCTGCAGGTCCGGAAGCAGTCCGGCACCAACGCCATCGAAGTCGTCGACGGCATCAAGGAGCGCGTCGAAGAGATCCGCCCGCAGATTCCGGCGGGCTACAAGCTGGACGTCATCCGTGACCAGTCGGAGTTCGTCCTCGCGGCAGTTGGCGCGGTGAAAGAGCACCTCATTCTCGGGTCGATCTTCGCGTCGCTCATCGTCTGGCTCTTCCTCTCCAGCCCGCGAGTCTGGACGGTGCTGACGATGGTCGGTGCGACGCTGCTGCTGTACACCCTGGTGTGGGGTCACTCGATCCCGCTGCCGCGAGGCGTGTCGGTGACGCTGGCGGTCCTGATCGGCGGGGCGATGTTCGCGTACTTCGCGAAGAAGTCGACGCCTACGCTCATCGCCGCAGTGGCCATTCCCAGTTCGCTCATCGCGACGTTCGCGGCCATGTCGTACATGGGCTTCACGCTGAACGTGATCACACTACTGGCACTGACGCTGGCCGTGGGCATCGTCATCG
>JANMSA010001060.1:0-3712 GCA_031388865.1 Acidobacteriota bacterium
GTGGTCCCGATGCCGTACCGCGTCGTCTGTGCAATCATGGGTGCTCCCTGTGCGGAGTTGAAGGCGGCATTCCGATTCCTGCTCGCCCAACCGGAGACACTTCCCGGCCGGTTTGTATTCAACTATATTACTGGCGAGGCATGGTAGGGCTTTCTGAACAGCAAGCGTCGTTCCCAACGCGGAGATGAGTCGTGGGCCACCTGTCGATGACACCGGAGCTGTTGGCTCTGATCGCGGAGCGCTTCAGGGCGCTCGCCGAGCCGGCCCGGCTGCAGATTCTCAATGCCCTCCGGGGGCGTGAGCAAACGGTCAGTGATCTGGTCGTGGAGACCGAGCTTGGCCAGGCCAATGTGTCGAAGCACCTGCAACTGCTGCACAGCCTGGGCTTCGTGAGCCGCCGCAAGGACGGTCTGTACGTGTACTACGCGCTTGCCGACAAGAGCGTGTTCCGGCTCTGCGACATCATGTGTGGCCGCCTCGAGGCCGAGATGAAGACGCGCCGGAAGCTGCTCGCCGTCTGACCACGCGGTCAGAGTCGGCGTTGCTTGTCCCGGACCTGCTGCACGGCGACGCCGACCGCAGGTGTCGGCGCAGTCCGGGTGCGCCGGACGGCCTCTTTCATGCATCCTACCCCTTCGCCGCGATCCATCCTGTTCGCTGCGATCCCTGCTGATGCTTTCACTCCTCGGAACTCCTGTTTCGGGCTGCGTATTGCGCAGGCATGTCGCTATTCAGGCAGCGGCGAGCGCGCGTTGAACTGACGCGTTCTGCATTGCGTGCGCCGCTCCTGCTGAGGCAGGTCGAGTATGGCTGAAGGTCTGCGGTCCCCCACATGGGGGCGGCGACGGAGCCGGTGTTAGCCGACAAGGTACTCGTCGTCTCCGCAAGGCAATACATCTCGGCAATGGTGTCGGCCGTGACGCGACGGCCAGCGCTTATCGCGGTTGTGCTGTTGGGGCTCGCGGGACTCGCGGGGTGGTGGCGGGCGGTCTCGGTCCGTGACGCGACACGCGCGCGCTGGGAGCGGGTGTTGCACCTCAACGCGTCCGTCACGGCCGAGGCGATAGAAGAGTGGGTGCGCGACCGCGAGGAGGATGCGGCGACCCTGGCCGTGAGTGCCGCGAGCACGAGTTCCGCTTTCACCGCTCCGGGCTCATCCGCCGCTCCGCATTCCGCCGCGTCGGCGCAAAAACTCCTCCGCCAACTACTGACGGCTTCCCGGCATCGTCCTCCGTTATACGGGCGCGTGGGCGGTCACCCCCGAGGGCGTGGTCGTTGCCGCGTCGGACAACGCCGGCTCGCTGACTCCTGCCGAGGCTGGACCTGGCGCGGGACGTCGCCCGAGGTGGCACACGTCGGATTTGGGGACCGGAGCGTCTCGGCACGGACTCGTTCGCGCTCACGCTGGTAGCCCCCGTGATGCGGGCGGTGAGCATCCAGCCCGGCAACTGGGGGTCTCCCATCGGCGCTGTCCTCCTTCGGCTCGACCCCGCAGCGAGCCTCTTCCGCCGCGTTCTGCGTGATCCCCTGGGGGCGCGAACCGGGGAGACGGGCCTGGTCACGCGGCGAGGCGACACGTTCATCGTGCTCGCGTCGCTGCAGGACAAGCCCTTGACGCTCTCCAGACCATGGACGCAAGCGCCGCTTCCAGGGCAGCGAGCCGCGGAGGGAGTGGATACGACTGGGGAGTTTCACGGCTTCTTTGGCACGCCGATACTCGCGGCGACGCGCGGCATTGCCGGGACACCGTGGGGCATCGTCCGCAGGCTTGACCTGAACGAGGCCATGGCTGATTACCGCCGGCAGATTCGTACGGAGCTCGCGCTCGCGCTCGCTGTGCTCGTCGCTGCCGGCGTGGCAGTGCTTGCGAGCGGGCGCGCAATGCGCATCGCAAAGCTCCGGCTCGTGGCGACGTCGGAGGCACGGCTTGCGGGAATCATCCACTCCGCGACGGATGCGATCATCACCTTTGACGATACCCAGCGAGTCACGCTCATGAACGAGGCAGCGGCGCGGCTCCTGCGTTGCCCGCCGGCTGACGGGCCCAATCGCCCGTTGAGCGATTTCATACCCGCGCGCTATCGCGAGCGAAATGCGTCGGCATTTCAGGCGTACCCCGAAGGTGGCGGCGGAACACGGCACATGGGCGGGAGCCGGCGTTTCCTCGTTCAGTGCGCCACCGGCGAGGAGATTCCTGTCCAGGCCTCGGTGTCGAGCAGCGTGGTGTCGGGCGAGCGCGTCCACACGATCGTGTTCCACGACATCACGGATCGCGTCGTCGCGGAGAATGCCCTGCGCGACTCCGAGGCCGGTTTTCGTGCATTCGTGGAGCACTCGCCCTACGGCATCTTCCGGAGCACAATGGACGGACGGTTCCTGACCGTGAACGCTGCCCTGGTGCGGATGCTTGGCTACGATTCAGCCGAGACCCTGATGAAGATGGATCTGCAGCGCATCTGCTGCGACACGGAGGACTGCATGCGCCTCCGCAGCCAGTGCGCGGTTGCGGACCGCTTTGACGTGTACGACATGCGCTGGAATCGTGCTGACGCGGGGGAGATCACCGTTCGGCTGACCGGGCGCTGTGTGCGCGAGCCCGACGGCACCAGTTCGTACATGGAAATGTTCGTGGAGGACGTCACGCAGCTCCGGAATACCGAGGGCGCCCTTCGGCAGGCCGAGAAGCTCGCTGCGGTTGGTGAGCTGGTCGCCGGGGTCTCACACGAGATCAACAACCCCTTGACCAGTATTCTCGCGTTCTCCGAAATGCTGGTCGAGGACGTACCGGAGGGCGAGACGCGCGAGTCGCTCACGCTCATTCACCAGCAGGCGCTTCGGGTGAAAAAGATTGTCCGCGACCTGCTCGCCTTCGCGGGCACGCGCACGGACGGACGGGAACTGATGATCCCGATCGGGGATCTGGTGACGAGATCCGTTGCCGGGCTGATGCCGGAGCTGGGTCGCCTCGGTGTGCGCCTGGAAACCGACATTCCCGCACGTTCCTCCACGGTCCTCGTCGACATCAATGGGATGGAACAGGTGCTCACCAACCTCGTCCTCAACGGTGCGCAGGCGGGCGGATCTGGCAGTACAGTGCGGGTGTCCGCGCGGCAGGAGGATTCGTTCATCGCGATCCGGGTAGAGGATTCTGGTCCGGGAATTCCCTCCGCCACTATCGACCGGATCTTCGAACCGTTCTTCACCACCAAGCCTACGGGCAAAGGCACCGGGTTGGGCTTGTCGGTTTCGCTCGGCATCGTCAAACAGCACGACGGTACGATCACCGCCTCAAACCGCCCCGCATCAGTGGGGGGCGGCGCGTGTTTCACGGTCCGCATCCCGGTCCGCGCAACGCTCCCGAGGCAGGCGCTTCCGCAGCCCGCAGTGGAAAGTGCCAAGACCGCAGATCTGGTGCATACCGGCTCCTGAGAGCCGTCATTTCGTCCCGCCTGCTGGAGTAGCTGCTCTAATCACTATCCGGTCTGATAGTCATGCACCACGCGGCCCGATCGCTGCCGCTCCAGGTTATCGCCTCGCTGGCGGTCGGTCTCGAGGGATGTGCTCGCGCGGCCGAGGCTGGGAGAACGGGCGGTCGAGTACAGGATGGAGTCGCCTCCGGGCACCCACACCGGATCGAACGCGCCGCCGGTCTCGCGAGAGAGCTGGATCGCCGCGCCGCCGCTGGCTGCGACCACGAAGACCTGCGACGTAC
>JANMSA010001071.1:0-3733 GCA_031388865.1 Acidobacteriota bacterium
CGCCGTCAGGCCGACTGCACCTGCTTCTCTCGTTTGAACACCATTCCGATATGGTCGGTCGCGCCCGTTTTGAAGTTGATGGAGGTGATGCTCACCAGTTCCCACCCGTCATCGCCGAGCCGGTTCAGCTCCTCTGCGCGTCGCGGATCCATCGAGTAATTCTCCGACCGGACGTTGATGATCTTGTATTCCCAGGTCTTCATGTCCGTGGCTCCCCCATCCCATGCTGATGCTGCTGAGCCGGCAAGTGTAACAAATCCCGCCAGGCAACCGCGTCGTGAGGCAGGTCGGTGATCACTCCATCGCATCCGAGCTCGCGCAGTTGCTCCCATTCGTGGCGGCGATTGGCCGTCCAGGGAACCACGCGGATGTCGCGCTCGTGCAGTGAGCTCACCATCGCCTCATCGACGAAGCGGTAGTTGGGAAAACACCACGTGGCGCCGAGCTTTTCCGCGTACGCCGCTACATCGACGAGGTAGCCGTGAAAGGTGAGGCCGAGGGGGAAGGAGACTCCTCGTGCACGGAGCGAGGCGATGAGCGAGTGATCGAACGACGCGATCACGCAGTCCGGCCACGCGGAAACGTTCTCGATGAGCGCCTCTTCCCATCGCGAGCGCTTCACCTCGAGGATCATCCTTGCACGCCCTGAATAGCGGGAAAGATCGCTCAGCCGCGCGACCAGCGCACCACGTTCGGCGCACTGCGCGAAGGTCAGAGACTCCACGTCGGCGTCCTGCAGCTCGTCGTCGTGGTAGAGCACGGCCGTGCGGTCGGAGAGCAGGCGAAGGTCGGTCTCGAATCCGTCGGCGCCGGCGCGCAGAGCCTCGTCAAACGACGCGATCGTGTTCTCCGGGAAGCGCTGCGGACTGCCCCGATGACCGTAGATCAGGAAGCGCTCGGTCATGCGTATCTCTTGTCCGGCCTCACTGGCCGTGGTAGCTTGCTGCTCGATCCAGCGGAGCAGAACGATGCCGAAAAGAATCCTTCTCGCCGATGACAGTATCACCATTCAGAAGGTCGTCGAGCTCACGTTTTCCGACGGCGACTACGAGGTCACGGCGGTCAATAACGGCGCTCGCGCCATTCAGAAACTCGGCGAGATGCGGCCGGACATCATCCTCTCGGACATCATCATGCCCGAGAAGAATGGCTACGAAGTCTGCGAGTACGTGAAGTCGCATCCCGAGTACCGCAACATCCCCGTGGTGCTGCTCACCGGCACGTTCGAACCGTTCGATCCTGACCGCGCCGAGAAAGCCGGCTGCGACGCGGTGGTCACCAAGCCGTTCGAGTCGCAGAGCCTGATCCACAAGGTCGAAGAGCTGATCGCTCAGGCCAAGGTCGGAGCCGCGACCCCGCCACCGCCTCCCGCAGCGCCCGAGCCAATCGAAGAAGCTCCTTCCCCGTGGATGGATGACGCACCGGTCGAGGCCGAGGCCAGGCCGTCGCCGTTCACGACTTCCAATGGATCGTTCCCGGCACCTCCCACGGCTTACGAGCACGACGACGACATCTTCGGCGCCGCTCCGCCCGCGGCGGCGGCGCCACCGATGCAGTTCGATCCCCCGCCGCCACCTCCCTTCGCCGCACCGCCTCCTCCCGCCAGCGAGCTCCCCAGCGAAACGCGCGCGTTTCCGCCCATGAACTTCGACGATTTCCAGCAGGCAGGCTCCGAGCCCGCTCCGCCGGAACCGTCGCCGTGGGACGAGCCGAACTTCGGTGGAGAAACTCGCGCGTTCGGCAAGATGACCTTCGATGACCTGCAGGCCATGGCTCCGCAGGCAGCTCCAGAGCCAGAACCGGCGACGCTAGTGGCACCGTTGCCGACACCGCCGCCCGTACCGGAAGCCTTTGCGGTGCCGCAGTCGGAACCCCTGCCGGAATCCGCATTCGACGCACCTTTTGGCGCACCGCCGGAGGCGGAGGCGTTCAGCGGGGAGACCCGCGCGTTCCAGCGCATGTCGTTCGACGAGCTCCAGCAACCCGCCGCACCGCAAACGGCAGCTCCCGCGCCTGAGTTCGAGTCTCCCACACCCGCCACACCTTCCCCGTGGGATGAGCCGGCCTCCTCGCCGTTCGGTGATCCCGAGGAAGCGCCACTGCCCAGTGCTGCGACCCAGGCCGTCCCGAAACTGTCATTCGACGATCAGCAGGTGGCGACGCCTGCCGCTCAAGAATCGCATCAGCCCGAGGCTGAGCCGTATCAGGCCCCACCGGAACCGCATATCGAAGCGCCGATGGAGCAAGCTGCCCAGGCCGAAGCCTCTCCGTGGGACGAGCAGCCCGCTTACGACGGTGCAACGCGAGCTTTCCCGAAGATGAGCTACGAAGAGCTCGCGCAACCTGCCCCGTCAGAACCGGCGCCCTGGGAGCAGCAACCCGCCCCGCCTGAACCGGCGCCATGGGAGCAACCCGCCCCGCCTGAACCGGCGCCCTGGGAACAGCCAGCCTCATCCGACGCCAATCTTTTTCTCGCCTCGCCTCACCCCGACCCCGTTGACGAGCAGCCGTTCCTGAGCAGCGAACCGGCGGCCGAGAAAGCGCCGGCAGAAACACCGGCCGAAGAGCCAATCTGGGCTGCGCCGGTCGTGGCCGCGGCAGCAGCGGAGGACGAAGAGCCAGTCGTCCCCCCGCCGGCGCTTGCGCCTGACACACCGGTCAGCCCGGTGCGCGGCAGCGATCTGTCCGATGAGCAGGTCGACCGCATCGCCCGGCGCGTGGTCGAGCTGATGTCCGATCAAGTCATCCGGAACATTGCCTGGGAAGTGATCCCGGACCTTGCCGAGATGGTCGTGAAAGAGCGCATCCGGCAGCTCGAGAGCGAAGCGTAGCGCGGCCTTTGTGAAGATCTACACCCGCACTGGCGATCACGGCGAGACCTCGCTCCTCGGTGGCGCGCGCGTCGCGAAGAACGATCCGCGCATCGAAGCCTACGGCACGGTCGACGAGCTCTCCTCCTGCATCGGAGTCGCGCGCGCAGCGTCTCCGGCGGCAGAGATGGACACGGTGCTCGAGCAGGTGCAGCGCGACCTGTTCGAAGTCGGCGCCCACCTGGCCTCCCCCGGAACGAGCCGCTTCACCGGAGTCGAGCCGGGTCGCGTCGAAGAGCTCGAGCGCGCCATCGACTCGATGGAAAACGAGCTCGCGCCGCTCAAGAACTTCATTCTCCCCGGGGGCACGCTCGCGGCTGCCCAGCTGCACGTCGCGCGCACCGTCTGCCGCCGCGCGGAACGCTGCGTCGTGGCCCTGCACGACGACACGCCAGCGACCCTGTCGACCGTGGTCTACCTCAACCGCCTGTCCGACATGCTCTTCGTCGCGGCGCGATTCGCGAACCGTCGCGCGGGAGTCGAAGACGTGGAGTGGCGGCGGTAGGGGCGATTCTGAGCTCGCAGCTCGCAGCTCTCAGGAGAAAAGCCCGAAGCCAACCGGCAACGCAGCGGAACACCGTGGATCAGCGGTGCGTGGGAGTTGAAATGGTCGGGGCAAGAGGACTTGAACCTCCGACCTCACGGTCCCGAACCGTGCGCTCTACCAGGCTGAGCTATGCCCCGACTCTCGAACGGCGCCGCGCAAGCGACTCTCCACGAAGAACGCGGATTCTAGGGGATTTCTTCTCCGCGGTCAAACCACCCGCGGTGCGGCCGATCTCTGTACGACGGAGCCGCACATCGGAATGGTAAAACCGCAGTTGGGAGTCGTGCAGAAGGCGGAGCGGATCGTTCATGCCCGC
>JANMSA010001115.1:0-5940 GCA_031388865.1 Acidobacteriota bacterium
CTTCAAGACCTCCCTTTCCGCCGCACACCTCGGCGGCGTCATTCGCATCAAAGAACACATCGACGAGAAGCTGGAGACCGAGCTCACGAACCTGTACGTATGCGACGGTTCGGTGATCCCGGAGACCGGTTACGGCGTGCAGACGCCGACCATTACGCTCGTCTGTCTCGGAAAATACCTGGCTCGGCATCTGGCGCAGGCCTGACGGAATCGAATGACCGGATGCAGCGCACGTCCTGCGCTCCCCCTTCTTCTCAGCATTCACCGCAGACGTTCTTACGACTCGTCTGCAGAGCAGGGCAACGATCGGAGATTCCGATCACTCACACGAACGTTGTTGATTGGAGGTCTTATGAGCGTTGTGAACACAGCAGCCCCAGCCGCCCCCGCCACCGGCGTGGACTTTCCACCGAAACGCAAGGGCCGCATCAAGAGATTCTTCCTGCGGACATTTCTGGTGATGTTCTTCGTGGCGCTCGTGGCGCAGTTGGCCTTCACCTTCTCGGGATCGAACCAATGGGAGAGTTTGGGCGAGCGCAACGGTGTTCAGTTGTACGAGAGAAAGGCGCCCGGCGAGAACATCAAGCAGTACAAGGCTGTCTGGAAGATCCGCTCGACGATGTCCCGTTTCGTGTCGTTCGCGAGAACGGAGGAAAGCGACCTGTCCATCGGGTATTACGACATGAAGGACATCGCCACTCCCGACGACAGGGTGGTCTTCAGTACATGGAAACAAGCGTTTCCTGCACCTTTCAAGCCTCGCCATTTCGTCGTGAGGAATGAGTTTTCGCAGGATCCTGTCACGAAGGTGCTCCTCTTTACGGTGACGGCGGCGCCGCAGAAAGTTCAGGAAGACGGTTGTTGCGTGCGCGTGGCGGAGATGAACAACAGTTGGACTGTGACGCCGCTCGGCAAGGGCGAGATGCGGGTGGAGTGGGTCTCCGATCTCGACATGGGAGGATTTCTCCCCTATTTCATGCTGAACGCCTATCAGCCCGGCGGGATGCGTTTCTTCGCAAAAAACATGCAGGGCTACCTCGATCGGCCGAAGCACGGCCGGGCGAAGTACGCCTGGATTCAGGAGCCCTGACCACGCCCGCGGAGCGGCATCCTCCATTCGATGGTCCCTCCAGGGAAAACCTTCATGTCCAATCTGCCAACGCTCTCTCGTGATGGCGACTCCATCGGTGCGCTGATCGCGGTCTGTGAGGAACGCGGTCTCTTCGCGCTCCTCAGTGCGGGTCAGTCCCGCGACCGTATCTCACTGATCGCGGATCTGCGTGCGAATCCAGGCTATTTCTCCGTCGCGCTCGACGCATTGGTGTCGGCCGGCCGGCTCGAGGTGCGCGACAATGCGTACCGATCGGTCGGAGATGGGAATCCGCCGGATGGAGATCCGGCGGAATCAGCGTCCGGGAAAGAGCAACTGCGCGAGCTCTTGTTCGGTGATCCCGTCACCGCCATGCGCCAGATCCGCGAGGCGGGTGTCTTCGAGGCTCTGCGTCACAGTGAGAGCGTGGACGACGAGCTCCGTCAGGAGCTCATCGCGCTCTGTGCACGCGAGCGCAAGCCGGACGCGGTGGCCGACATGCAGTGTGGCGACGGCGCGTTTCTCGCGGCGATCCTGCACTCCCCGCCGCTGGCCGGCGCGCCGGTGCGCTGGATCGCCGTGGATGACGATCTGCGCAACCTCAATGCCGCGTCCGAGGCGTCGGCGGGGCGTCCCATCAATACGCTGCTGTGTGGCCTCGATGATCCAGAGACGCTGCGTCCCGCGCTGGAGCTGCTGGGCGTGACCGCGGAGCAGGAGGTGCTGCAACTGCGGCGCTTCGTGGACTCGTTTCTCGACGTCGACGCGCACCAGCCGGTCAACTCCGCGCTGGCAGTTCTGGCCGCGGACCAACCGGCGCACTATGTCGATCGGGACGGCCGGCTCGTCGACGCACTGACGGTGCTGAGCTGCTGGCAGAAGCATCTGCGCCGCGTCGCGCTCGGTGCAGGCCGCTCCCGCCTGCTGATCGCGGAACGACACGTCGGACATTGGCTTGACCGGCTGCTGCAGCGGTACGAGATCACGGCCGAGGCGTTCATCACGCTGGCGGCGAGCGTGGGTCTGTTCGGCGAGGGGCCGGTCCAACGCCATCCACGCTCGTCCACGGCGTGTCGCGTCAGCGTTCACGTTTGGGCGCCGCGGGATTACGTGGTGCGGCAGGCCACGGAGGCCGATCTGGATCGCCTGTGCGAACTGGAGCGGCTTTGCTGGCAGCACACGCGCACCTCCGCGGAACAGATTCGCGCCCGATTGCAAACCGATCCGCGCGGTCAGTTCGTGCTCGAGAAGGACGGCCGGGTACTCGGAGTCGTCTACAGTCAGCGCATTGCCGACGTCGACGCGCTGATGGCGTGTACGGCCGCGGATGTCCATGCGCTGCAGGACGCGTCGGGCGCGAACGTCCAACTCCTGGCCCTCAATATCGACCCACAGGCCCAGAACGCCAGCTACGGCGATCAGTTACTCGAGTTCATGCTGCAGCGATGCAGTGTCTCGACCGGTGTCGATCGCGTGGTCGGGGTCACGCTGTGCAGGAGCTATGACGCGGATGCCTGCGCGTCATTCGAGGAGTACATCGGCAGGCATGGGAGCGCACAGGATCCCGTTCTGGCGTTTCATCACGCGCACGGCGCCGCAATTGTTCAGGCTGTGCCGGGGTACCGGCCGGAGGATCATGCCAATCACCACAATGGCGTGCTGGTCTCATATGACATTCTCGATAGGCGGCAACAGCGGTTCGAGCGGGACGCAAGGGCTCCCGCGGCGACGTTCAACCGCCAGCAGATCGCGCAGTTCGTAAGGACGGAAGCGGCACGACTGCTGGGCATCGCCGCGGGGGAGCTCGACAACGATCGTCCGGTCATGGAAATGGGGCTCGACTCGGCGCATCTGCTGAAACTGCAGCGCCTCTGCGAAGAGCAGTTCGGCCTCCCGCTCCAAGTCGGCTTCTTCTTTGAGCACAGCAGCATGCGCAAAGTGATCGATTACCTGGCGGGGAAGTTCGCGGTGACATCGCCGGAGGCTCCGATCGAGACTCCGGTCAGCCGCGCCGGGATCACCACGGAGGAGGTCGATTGCGCTCGATCCGCCGAAACCGACATCGCCATCATCGGGCTGGCGTGCAGGCTTCCGGGCGGGATTGAAACAGCGGACCAGCTCTGGAGTGTATTGGCGTCTAACGAATGTGTCATCGGTACCTACCCGCAAGCGCGCGGAAGCTGGCCGGCGGCCGACCAGTATCCGGGGATCGACCAGGGCGGATTCGTCAAGGACGTGGACGCGTTCGACGCGGCCTTCTTCCGCATCTCTCCGGCGGAAGCGCAGGTCACCGATCCGCAGCAGCGGATGCTGTTGGAGCTCGCATGGAGTTGCCTGGAGGATGCCGGCCTGCTGCCCGCGAGTTTGCGCGGATCGAGCACCGGCGTGTTCGTCGGGGCCAGCAATTGTGACTACAGCCGGCTCGTGCAGGAGGCGGGCGTAGAGATCGAGGCCCACCATGGAGTGGGCAGCTCGCTGGCGATCCTCGCCAATCGCATCTCGTACTTCTACGACCTCTCCGGGCCGAGCCTGGTAATCGACACCGCCTGCTCGTCATCGCTGGTGGCGCTGCATACGGCGGTGCAGTCGTTGCGCTCCGGCCAGTGTTCGACGGCATTCGTGGGCGGCGTGAATCTGATCTGCCATCCCGACCTCTCAGTGGCGTACCACAAGGCCGGGATGCTCGCGCCCGATGGGCGTTGCAAGGTGTTCGACGCGAGGGCCGATGGCTATGTCCGGTCCGAGGGAGCGGTGGTGTTTCTGCTCCAGCCATTGGGCGACGCTCTTGCGGCGCGGAACCGCATTCATGCGGTGATTCGCGGATCGGCGACGAATCACGGTGGTTTGACCGGCGGTCTGACTGTTCCCAATCCACAGAAGCAGAGTGAGCTTCTGCAGGCGGCCTGGAAGGATGCGGGGATTGCGGCGAGCGATCTCACGTACATCGAGGCCCACGGCACCGGTACCTCCCTCGGCGATCCGATCGAGATCCAGGGGATGCGAACGGCCTGGTTGGCGTACGGCCCGTCCGACCCCACGAGACGCTGTGCCGTCGGCTCTGTCAAGAGCAATCTCGGCCACCTCGAATCGGCGGCGGGTCTCACCGGCTTGCTCAAGGTGATCCTGGCGCTACGGCATCGGCAGCTGCCGGCGTCAGCGAATTTCGGCGTGCTCAATCCGAGGATCAAGTTGAACGACACGCCATTCGTGATTCAGGAGCGGCTGGGCGCATGGAGCTCGCCCGGGCCGCGCCTGGCGGCGATCAGCAGTTTCGGTTCCGGCGGAGCGAACGCTCATGTGGTCGTACAGGAGTATCGGCCCGAGCACGCCGCTGGTGCGGAGGAAGGCGATTTCCTCTTCGTGCTGTCTGCCGCTGGAGAAGATCGCCTGCGCATGTATGCCGAGCGCGTGGTGCAGTGGCTCGAGCGGGAAGGCGCCGCAGTAAATTTCGCGGATGCGATCTTCACGTGGCAGACCGGCCGGACCGCCATGAAGCAGCGTCTGGCGATTCGGGTGAAGGATCGCGCCGATCTTCTCTGCAAACTGCGCCAATGGCTCGGCGGCGCGAGCGATGGCGCGGAATTGTGGACCGCGCCAAGGGACGCCAGTCTCACGCGCGTGTGGCAAACGAAAACGGGGCAGCAACTGATCGAGCGTGCGTCGTTCGAACGTGACCTCGATGTGCTGGGAGCCGCCTGGACTGCCAGCATCGACGTCGACTGGCGGGAACAGGACGGGAGGGGACGGCTCGACGGCTCCAAACCGGCGATCGTCAGCGTGCCGACGTATCCATTCGCCAGAGAGCGCTACTGGATTGACGTCACCGCGACAAAGGCGGGTACGGGCGTCGTCCGCTCATCCATCCATCCCCTGCTGCACACCAATACTTCCGACCTCGGGCAGCAGCGCTACAGTGCGACGTTCCGCGGCGATGAGTTTTTCCTCGCCGAACATCAGGTGCGCGTCGGGGGTCGCACCGCGCAACCCGTCTTGCCGGCCGTGGCGTATCTGGAAATGGCGCGCGCGGCCATCGAGCACGCGGTCCCGATGCGACCGGCATCGGGGGGCCTGGAACTGCGCAATACCGTCTGGGTGCAGCCGATCGTCGTCAGCGGCACGAAGCAGATCGAGATCGCGCTCCTCCTAAACGACGACGGGCAGATCGACTACGAAATCTCCACGCAGGTCGGGGACGAGCGCATCATCCATTGCCAAGGGCGCGCGGTGCTCGCCGCGCAAACGGCTGCGGCTCTCGAGCTCGGGCAGCTCGAGCGGCAGATGGAGGCGTGCGTCGAGCCGGAGCACGTGTACCGCGCGCTCGCGCGCATGGGGCTGGTCTACGGAGCGGCTTTCCGGTCGATCACCGGCATTCGCGAAGGGCGCAACGGGCTCCTGGCGCATCTGCGACTCCCGCAGGCGGTGGCCGGGACAGCGCCTGATTACACGCTGCATCCGAGCATCATGGACGGCGCGCTGCAGGCGGCGGTGTGGCTCGTCGACGGCGCGTCGGAGGATGTGGCGCAACCGCGTCTTCCGTTTTTGCTGGAGTCAGTGCGCATCGTCGCGCCCTGTGTGGCGGAGATGGTGGCGTGGGTACGCTACACCTCCGGCAATAGGGCGGACGACCACGCCACCAAGCTGAGCATCGATCTGTGCGACCGCAGTGGAAACGTCTGCGTGCAGCTGCACGCACTGGCGCTGCGCGCCACAGCAGAGCGCCGGGATGCGGTGGAGACGTTCATGGCCACGCCGGTCTGGCAGCGCGGCGAGGCCGGCACGAACGCCGTTGAACACGCGGAGCATCACGTACTGTTGTGCGGAAGCTCGGGCGCCAACGTCGAACCGATCGC
>JANMSA010000035.1:0-5300 GCA_031388865.1 Acidobacteriota bacterium
CTCAGCGCGGCGTGCGCAGCGCGCATTCATAATGAGCGCGTAGCGCGACACCACCGATCGCGTGTGACCAAGGTCCGTCGTGTGGCGGCGACATCACGGGCTTGCACGCCGGAGGCGTGATGGCGAATAGCCGGTGCTCGAGCGCTTAGCGCGACACCACCGGAGCTCAGAAAGGGGCACGATTCTGCAGCGGGCGCGCACAGGAGCAATGACTGCTCGACGCGGGTCGGCATAGGACAACGCGCCGGTGGAACTCCCCCAGGTGCCGGCACGATTCGCACCGGCCGCCCTGCCCTGACGCGAATCCCTCGCAGAGGCAGAGTGCATCCTCATCGGGGTAGTGCACCACTTCCTCGCAGACACCGATCTGTGCATGCTCCGAGACGGAATGGTCGCAGCAGGTCTCTCTCACTGGTTCGCCTCGGGTTGCATGCTGCTCAGGTAGGAGTACATCCTCCAGCGCGCGTCGACGTCGTGCTGCACGGCGTCGATCCCCGCTGCGGTGACATCCTGGAAGCGGCTCTCCGAGCGGAGAAACTCCTCCACCTTCCGCTTGGGCACACGGGAGTCGAGTTGCAGCGGGTTCTCACCGCGTGCGGTACGGTCAGGATGGAAGCGGTAGAGCAGCCACTGCCCGGATTCCACCAGCGCCTTCTGATGCTGCATAGCCGTGCTCATGTCCATGCCGTGCGCGATGCAATGGCTGTAGGCGATGATGAGCGAGGGTCCGTCGTATGCCTCGGCCTCGATCATCGCCTTGAGACTGTGTTCGTCACGAGCGCCCATGGCCACGCTGGCGACGTAGACGCTGCCGTACGTCATGGCCATCAGTCCGAGGTCCTTCTTGGCGGAAGCCTTGCCGGCAGCGGCGAACTTGGCGGTGGCTCCTCGCGGAGTCGACTTCGACGCCTGTCCCCCGGTGTTCGAATACACCTCGGTGTCGAGGACCAGAACGTTCACGTTGCGGCCGCTGGAGAGCACGTGATCGAGCCCACCGAAGCCGATGTCATATGCCCAGCCGTCGCCGCCCACGATCCATACGCTCTTCTTCACGAGGACTTCCGCCAGTGCCAGCAACTGCTGCTCGTCCGTGGGATCGAGCTTGTGCATCCGCGTCACCAGCTCGCGACGGCGGAGCCGGGTCTTGAGCAACTCCACGCGCTGGCGTTGCTCGAAGATCTCGGCCTCGTCTTTCTGCGGACACTCGATCAACGCGCGCGCAAGCTCCTCGCCCACACTGGAGGCAACCCGCGTCAGCAGCTCGACCGCGTACTCGCGCTGCTTGTCGATCGAGATCCGGAAGCCGAGGCCGAACTCCGCGTTGTCTTCGAAGAGCGAGTTGGCCCAGGCAGGACCGCGTCCATCCGCATTCACAGACCACGGAGTGGTGGGCAGATTCCCGCCGAAGATCGACGAGCAACCGGTGGCATTGGCAACCAGTGCCCGATCGCCGAACAGTTGCGACATCATCTTCAGATACGGAGTCTCTCCGCAGCCGGCACAGGCGCCGGAGAATTCGAAGAGCGGCTGCTGCAACTGCTGATGCCGGATGAGGCCGGGCGTGATCGCGCGCCGGTCGCGCTCAGGGATGCCCAGAAAGAAATCCCAGTTCTCCCGCTCCGCCTCGAGCAGCGGCGGCTGCGGGCGCATCGTCAGCGTCTTCTGCAGCGGATCCACTTTGCTGCGCGCGGGACAGACGTCCACACAGATCTGACAGCCCGTGCAGTCTTCCGGAGCCACCTGAATCGTGTACGCCAGCCCCTGCCAGTCTTTATGGATGGGCCTCAGCGACTTGAAGGTCGAGGGCGCAGTGGTGACGAGCGTTTCGTCGTAGGCCTTGATCCGAATCGCGGCATGAGGACAGACCATTGCGCACTTGCCGCATTGGATGCACCCGGCAGTTTCCCAGACCGGGATCTCTTGAGCGAGATTCCGCTTCTCGTACTGTGCGGTGCCGGTCATGAAGGTCCCGTCGCACGACATGGCACTGACGGGGAGATCGTCTCCGCGCCCGGCCATGATCTCGAAGAGGACTTTCCCTCCGCCCCTGCCAGAAGAAAGCGTGGCCGGCTCTCCGGCGAAGGCAGTGACCGGAACCTCCCGCAGATTGGCCAGTGCGGACTCGATGGCGCGGAGGTTCTTGTCGATGACAGCCTGCCCCTTGCGCGCGTAGGATTTCCGGACCGCGTTGCAGATCGCGTCGAGCGCCTGGTCGAAGGGCATGGCGTCCGAGCAGGCAAAGAAGCAGACCTGCATGATGGTGTTGATGAAGCCGCCCATCCCACCCTCGCGCGCCACGCGCGATGCATCGATGACGAAGAGCCGCGCCTCCTTCTCTGCGAGTCCTGCGCGGATCTGCGCAGGGAGCTCGTCGAACGACGCGATGGGGGAGTTCAGCAGAAACGTGCCCCGCTGTCCGAGGTTCTTCAGCACGTCGATTCCGGCGAGTAGAGAAGGGTGATGGCAGGCCACGAAACTCGCGCTCTCGATGAGGTAGGGAGCGCGGATGGGACGGGGCCCGAAGCGGAGATGCGAGATCGTCGTCGCTCCCGCCTTTTTCGAGTCGTAGACGAAGTAGCCCTGGGCGTAGCGACCAGCGTCGCCGATGATCTTGCAACTGTTCTTGTTCGCGCCGACGGTGCCGTCGGAGCCCAGGCCGTAGAAGACCGCACGAACGACGTCGCCGGCCTCGATGGAGAACTGCGGGTCGTAGTCGAGGCTCAGATGCGTCACGTCGTCGACGATGCCGACCGTGAAATGGCGCCGTGGGCGCTCTGCGCTCAACTCATCGAAGACGCCCTTCACCATGGCTGGCGTGAACTCCTTCGACGAAAGACCGAAGCGACCGCCAATGACGACCGGCACGTCGCAATCGGCTTCGCGCAGCGCAGCCAGGACGTCGAGGTAGAGCGGTTCGCCGATGCTCCCCGGTTCCTTCGTCCGGTCGAGCACAGCCATCGCCGTCGCGGTTGCAGGCAGACAGGCGGCAAAGGAGAGCGCATCGAAGGGGCGGTACAGCCGTACCTTCACCACTCCAACGCGCTCGCCGAGTGCGTTCAGTGCGTCGACGGTCTCAGAGATCGTTTCGCATGCGGAGCCCATGGCCACGATGACACGCCCGGCGTTGGGCGCGCCGTAGTACTCATAGGGTGCGTAGGAGCGCCCGATCTTCTTCGCGAAGCGTTCCATCGTCTCCGCGACGACGACGGAGCAGTCCTTGTAGAAAGGGTTTGATCTCTCCCGACCCTGAAAGAAGACATCGGGATTCTGCGCCGTTCCCCGCAGAACCGGGTGGTCCGGAGTCAGCGCGCGCGAGCGGTGGTCGAAGACGAGCTCCAGGTCGATCATCGATCGTAGCTGCGCGTCGCTGAGCATCGTCACCTTGGCGATCTCGTGCGAGGTGCGGAACCCGTCGAAAAAGTGCAGGAACGGAATGCGCGACTCCAACGTCGCCGCCTGCGCGATGAGCGCGAAGTCGTGCGCCTCCTGCACGCTCGCCGAGCAGAGCATCGCCCAGCCGGTCATGCGCGCGGCCATCACGTCGCTGTGATCGCCGAAGATCGACAGCGCATGCGTGGCAATCGACCGAGCCGCGACGTGAAACACCGCAGGCGTGAGCTCACCAGCGATCTTGTACATGTTTGGAATCATCAGCAGCAGGCCCTGGGACGCCGTGAACGTCGTGGCCAGCGACCCGGTCTGCAGGGCGCCGTGCACGGTGCCTGCCGCGCCGCCCTCGCTCTGCATCTCGATCACGGAGGGAACGGTGCCCCACAGATTCTTCCGCTGCTCCGCCGACCAGGCGTCCGCCCACTCTCCCATGTTGGAAGCCGGGGTGATGGGATAGATGGCGATGACTTCGTTCAGTGCATACGCGACGCGCGCGACCGCCTCGTTTCCGTCGATCAATTCGACACGCGGAGTGGTGTCAGGCGTGGAGACGATCTGCTGCGGAGTCTCGGCGATTGCGGTCATGCTTCGAAGTTAAGCCCGGCACAACCATCGCGTGATGATGACCATCAACCGGCTGCGTGACGGCTGTCACGCGCGGCCCTGTGACGCATGTCGTCATAGGCGGCGTTGATGTCGTTGCTGAGCAGCCTCAGGACGCTGAACCAGACGGCGGGCCGGTCCTGCAACGCGCGCAGGAATTCGGCACGCTCGATGTACGAGACCTCACAGTCGGTCCTGGCGATGGCGGTGCAGTCGTGGGACTGCCGGTTGACGACACAGCTCAGGCCGAGGATCTGCCCCTGATGTGCCGCTCGCAGCGGCTTCATGGTTCCGTTCCGCGTTGAGAAGAAGAGATCGACTTCGCCCGTCCGGAGAATCTGGAGACCGCTGGGATCTTCGCCTTCAGCAAAGAGGATCTCCCCCGCCTTGAACCGCTGCAGGCATGTCCGGCCAGCAGCGTCGTCCGCCCAGGGCGCATGGAGATGCGCCTGCATCAACGAATCTGCCGCCAAGGTTCCCGGCAGAGGCTCCATGATCGATTGGCTCACACGGTCACAATAGGAGCCTCGGCGATCGGAAGCCGTGATGACGGCCACATGGCACGGTGAGCCGGGTTCAGATGCTGACCATGGCCTGCAACTGACTCTTCTCCAGCACGAAGAAGCTGGCTCCCTTCACGCTGATGAGCTTCTTGCGCTTGAAGGAGCTCAGCAGGCGGGTCACCGTCTCGCGGGTCGTGCCGATCATCTGGGCCATCTCTTCGTGCGTGAGGAGCACCTGCAGACGCGTTCCCAGTGCGGTCGCCTCTCCACCTTCGCACCAGTCGAGAATCAGCTTCGCGAGCTTCTCGGAGGTGGACTGGGCCAATCCCAGCGAACGAATTTCCCGCTGGGCGGCCGCGTACTTCTCGCTCAGTTGCTGAGCCGTATGCATGCACGCTTCGGGGTAGGCGTTGAGAAGGCGAAGGAAGTCATCATGCCTGATGAAGTTGACCTGGCAGGGTTCGAGAGTCTCCGCGGAAACCTCGTACGGCGTTCCCAGAAGAGTGGCGCTGGCGCCGAGAACCTCACCGGGCCCGGCGAGCTTCACGATCAATGTTCGGCCCTCGCTCGAAGTGGTCGTCAGCTTCGCTCGACCGCTGCAGAGGATGAAGACGCCGCGGGGCTGTTCGCCTTCGACAAACAGCGTCGAGCCCTTCGGATACACACCCGTGAACTTCACGTTGCCCAGTGCTGCGACCGCCTCGGGCGCCATGTCACAGAAGGGACGTTCCTTCCGGAGAACGCATTCGGTGCAGTTGTCTTCGATCGACAGGTTGTAAGGCGATGGCATGGGTGAGCTCCCTC
>JANMSA010000076.1:0-2864 GCA_031388865.1 Acidobacteriota bacterium
CTTCAACTCTTCGATGCGCGCCGAGAGATCCTCGGCCGGCGCGGAATCCGCGAGCTGGCATCCCGCCATCATGTTCGGCAGGAGCACCATCTTCTTCGGATTGACGATCTTGGCCGTCTCCGCCATGAAGTGCACCCCACAGAAATCGATCACGTCGGCGTCCCGGACCTCGGACGCCATCAGTGCGAGCTCGAGGGAGTCGCCGACAAAGTCTGCAACCTTGAGGATCTCGGGCCGGTAGTAGTTGTGAGCGACGATCACCGCGTTCCGCTGCTTCTTCAGTGCGCGGATCTCTTCGTGCAGATCCTCGAACTCACGCACTTCCTCGGCGGTGTACTCGTAGGTCGTGACCCGGCTGAGCTCTTCGTACAGCGTCGACATTCCCATTTCCCTTTAGCGAATCCGTTGCCACTCTGCAGCAGGCAGTTTGCAGTATGCGGTAGGCAGGAGAGAGACTACCTGATCGCTCTCCGCCCTTGCGAGCGGTCCGTGAGGATCTGCTCCGTGTCCGGTTCTATTCGCGCATTGCTGCAGGTCCTGACTCTGCTCCTGCCTACTGCCTGCTGCCTGCTTGCTACGGCGGTCGAGGCAGACTGGCTGCTCGTAACAACACCACGGTGGCTCCCCATCCCCCGCCCGATCCGTCCGCATCGTGATACGCCTCTACGAAGTCGAGCGTCGGGAGGAGGGAGCGGATACGCTCCCGCTGCACGCCGATCCCGCGGCCATGAATGAGGCGCACCTGCCGGAAGCCGCGCGCGTGCGCCTCGACCAGATACTCCCGTGCGACATCCTGGATCTCACCCGGCCTGAACGGATGCAGGTCCAGCGTGTCCGTGATCGGGATCTCGATGGCGTCATCTTCTGCCATGCTCACGGATTCTAGCTCTCACTGCAGCTCTCAGCTCTCAGCTCGCAGCTCTCAGGAGCAGACGTACGTCGCGGCTCGCCGCGAGGCGCCGAGGTGATTGCCTTTGCTCTGCGAGCTGAGAGCTGCGAGCTAACACCTGCTACATCGGCAGCCAGTACGACAACTTCACCAGAAAGACGTCATGCGAGGGTGCGGACGAGATCGCGCGCAGGTCGCGGCCCAGCTTGAAATCGCCGATCGGCTCCTCCGCCGCGCGGTTCTCATTCCAGACCACATAGAGCGCCGACCCAGGCCGGAACTCCCATCGCACCACCGCGCTTCCGCGGATGCTGCGGAAGTTGAAATCGGGATCGCTGCCGGGAGCGGCGTGAGCAACGTAGTCCGCCGTTCGGGAGCGCGCGAGGGCGTGATAGTCGTGATAGTCGCCGGAGGCGACGAAGGGCTGCATGTACAGCTGGAACGACAGGCGCGAGCTGAGCGTCCAGTCCGCCCGGGTGGAGAGCTCGAAGGAACGCTGCTCCAGTTCCGCAAACACATAGCGACGGCCGTAGGTGTCGACGGCAGCGGGATCGTTGGCGGAGAGGACGTACTGGTTCTGGTCGTGCGACCGCGAAACGTAGGGGGTGACACTGAGCTGCAGGTTCGAGGACGGGCGAAACTCGAACCGCACGCCAACTCCGCGGGAGTACGACCCTTCTTCGCTGCCCTCCAGTTGCGTGTCGGCCCCGACGATGAAGGGCTTCCTCTCGTCGGTCTCGATGGAGACGTACGAACGCCAGCTTCGGAGCGTGCGCACCACCGGTCCGCCCCGCGTGTGGCGGTCGGAGAACGCGCCCGGCGAGACGAAGAGGGATCCGCGGATGCTCCAGTAGCTCTGCAGCGTCACGTCGCCCCGGACCAGGAAGCCTCGAGCGATCGTGTCGCCATCGAAGTTGCGGTTGTTCCAGGCACCGAACCGGAGGCTCCGATCGCGTGTCCGCCGGGTCGGTTCCTCGTGCTCGTATTGCATGATCGCGTGCGCCGAGATCATGTCGGTGCGCTGCAGGAATCCCGCATCGTTGGTCTCGAAGCCGGGCGAATAGGTCTGCACCTGAACGTTCGGCCGCCAGCGGCCGGTCTGCTTCGACAGCATCACCCTGGACGCGTGGCCCGTGAGCGAGGTACGCGATGGATCGAGCTCGATGTGACCGGCATCGGGACGCTGGTAGTAACGGGAGGAAGCGCGCTGCGTCAGCTGGATCGACTGCTCGCTCCCGGAGACGCGGGAACCGGCTGCCATCCACTCGAAGATCCATTGGCGATTGCGAAAAGTCGTATGCCCGTCGAGCCCAACCGTCTGTGCGTTCTCGCGGAGCGCTTGCAGCTCGTCGGGCAGCCGCCGGTTGACCGACGTGGCCAGGAATCCAACCCTCGAACTGGATCCGAGCTCCCTGGTCACGCGCGAAACGAAGTAGTTCGTCATCGGCTCGACCTGCTGGCGGCCGCTTTCGTTGCCGGGACCGTTCACGAAACGGGCTCGCTCGGCGTCGGTCAGCGCGTTCAGCACTCCCACGGACCAGCCGTTCCCGAACTTTCCTGTGACCTTGGCGGCGCCGAGGATGGTCGTCTCCCCCGGGCCGACGGAAAAGTCTGCGTCGACCGAGCCCTGGGGCGAGCGTCCGATGCGACGCGAATAAAACATTCGAGGGGGGAAAAAGAAGTTGAAGTGGCTTCGCGCCGGGGAATCGTCGAACGCGAAGATGTTCGAGCCCTCCGTGAAGAAGGGCCGCTTCTCCGGATAGAAGGTTTCGAACTCGCTGAGGTTCACGATGGCGGGGTCCACCTCCACCTGTCCGAAGTCGGGGTTGACGGTGCCCGTCAGTGTCAGAGTGGACGTGAGCCCGTACTTGACGTCGAGACCCCCATCCACTCGCTGGTCGTGCGACTCGAGCAGCGGGTTCGTCTCGTCGAGCCTCGTGCGAATGTCCGACCGCACCACCGCGTAAGGTACGAG
>JANMSA010000092.1:0-4824 GCA_031388865.1 Acidobacteriota bacterium
ACCGGTAGGAGTAAGACAGGAGGGCGGCGATGCGTATCACATCGAAAGGACAGGTGACGATTCCGCACGAGGTCCGGGAGAGATTCGGTCTCCTGCCCAATACGGAAGTCGAGTTCGTGACGAAGAGAAACTCAGTGCAGATCGTGAAGTCGGCTAATCCGGCGCGACCGACCCGCGGCCAGGCGATGGTTGGACGCCTGCGAGGCCGGTCGAGTGTGCGGATGTCCACGGACGAGATTCTTGCACTGACGCGGAAGTGATGATCACTCTGGTCGACAGCAACGTCCTCCTCGATCTGGTCACGGACGATCCGAGATGGGCTTCGTGGTCCGCCGGGGCGCTGTCGAGAGCGGCGGATGAGTCGACGCTGGCCATCAATCCGCTCATCTTCGCCGAGGTATCGATAGGCTTCGCAACCGTCGAAGAGTTGGAGCAGCTTCTTCCTCCGCTTGACTTTGGCCGTCTCGAGCTTCCCTACGAAGCGGCTTTCCTGGCGGGAAAAGCGTTCCTCTCCTACCGGCGTCGAGGAGGGCGAAAGAGCGCACCGCTTGCAGACTTTTACATTGGAGCACACGCCGCCGTCGCTGGGTTTCGCCTTCTCACACGCGATCCCAATCGCTACCGAGCGTACTTTCCCAGCGTGGTTCTGATCGCGCCCGAGTCAGGGGACTGAGGGTCACAGCGAAAACGCGCTACGCGTTCCTTGTCCTGTGCGAACGCAGCGGGCCGCACACTGATGCCACGTTCGCGGTTCAGCTTCGAGTCGCGTGCGCGGAACACCTCGCCCATGCCGCCCGCCCCGATCGGCGCAACGATCTCGTGACGTCCAACTGGGGAGCCCTGGATCAGCACCGTCCGGCGGAATCTCCCTGGCAAGTGCCGGCACGGGTGGTGGCGGGCGTATGAGAAGTCAACGCTTTCGGATCTCTTCGAACCAGTTCACGACGACGTTCAGCCGGCCGGCGGACCGGGACGTGTCGGAACTCTCGACAATCAGGATCCGTCCGTCGCGGGCGATGTCGAAATCCGCAAGGTGTCTCTCGAAGATCAGCTGCGGCGTGGCCGCGTGCGGGTGCCGCGGGTCAGATCGAAGGTCCAGACGTCCCGGCCGCGGACCCCTACGATGCTTGCACCGTGGGGAACTTGTCGCCGTAGCCAACCGTGGTCACGGTAACGACGGCCCACCATATTGCGTCCTCTGGCGTCTTGATATTGGCTGCCTCAGACGTTTCGAACTGCAGGACCGCGGACGCCGAGAAAAAGATGAGCAGCACACAGATGAGCAGTGCGGCCAGAAACGCGCTCTGCGCACGGCGATGCAGGATGAATTCGCTGAGGACCTTCGTGGCCTTGATGCCACGGATCACTCGAAGAATGCGGAGAATGCGCGCCGCACGACCCCAGCGCAGAGCGTCGACCGCCGGGATGCTCGAGAGCAGGTCGAGCCAGCCCCAGGTGAGGAGATAGCGGGTGCGGTTGGGTGAACGTATGAGCGTGACCACGAAGTCGAGGAAGAACAGAGCGCAAACCGCGGTGTCCGCATAACCGAGGATGGCGCGAGTCTCTGGTGGAACTGCAAAGAATGTCGTGACCACGAGCGCTCCCACAGCGTAGAGACTGAGGAGCAGAACGAACAGGAGATAAGGGGAACTGCCGCTGCTTCAAAGCGGGATCAGGAGTCAGAGTGTCCTCGGGCCGAGGAACGGTTCAGCTCACCGAATGCGAACCGGAGGAGAGAAAGTATAGCTCTGTACGAATCGTGGCGTCGATCGCCGCTACTGTCGCTGCGAAACGAAATGCCACGTCCACCCGCTTGTAAGACCGGGTAACGCGTAGAAGTCATCCATGGTCTTGCCATCGCTGCTCACCTTGAGAAACCGTGCGGTCGGAATCCCGGGCGTGAACGGTTGGAGCGGGTTTGCCAGCCATTGGGGGACCGATATTGGCTGGGTGGATTGTCCGCAGGTGATCGAGCCGGTTGCTTCGGACACGCCCGCGCCGACGTAGCTCCGGTGGAACGATCCGGCCGGTGTGATGAAGTTGTAGCTCGTCAGCGTGTTGAATCCGGTGAGCGGAAACGATCCGTTGCCGCTGCAGGCGGGGTTGCTGACCGCCCACGTCGCGTTTCCCTCGGCCTCATACGAGATGGAAGGACTCGTGGCCGGCCCGGCCACACGCGTCCAGGTGACGGTGGCCCTGACCGTGGTGCTCACGCCGTCGTCGTAGTTTGCAGTGCCCTTCCATCGCCAGCAGCCCATGTTCGAGACAAAGAGCACCGGCGCCAGGCCGGGTGACTCGAGCTTGCGATCGCGACTGGCGAACTCGCTGTTCGAGATGATCAGCACCAGTTCCGAGATTCGCTCGGCCGTCAGGTCGCGGCAGAACGGAACGAATTCCCGGTCGGTCCAGTCCTCCGTTCTCCAGGTCTCTCCGATCTTGATCAGCGCCTGCACCTTCGCGCCCTTCGTCTCATCGGGCCCGGCGGGATCGTTCTCATACTGGAGCCCGCCGAGCGTTCTCTCGCGGAGCGAGAGTTTCGTGGTCACGCCGTTCCAGAACGCAATGGTCGTCACCGTGTCGTCGAAAAAGAAGTGCTTGTACGTCGCAGAGAGGCGGGGAAGGCTGGTTTTGAGATTGACAGCGCTGTCGGGAGTGGCGCCGAGGGTCACTACGCTGCCGCCGGCCGGCTTGGCGCTCGAGGTCAGGCCATCCCAGGTCTTATAGTCATCGACCGGCTTCTGATTCCAGTTGTACCGTGCGAACTCCGGCCACACCGTCTTGAATCCGCCGGAGAGCGCCAGATCGAGAGCCTCCAGCGCCGGCCGGGTTGCAGAGTTCTCCCACGACTTTCTCACGAAACCTGCGTCGCCGGTCTTCCGGTAGACGTAGAAGGGAAGCAGATACGCGCCATACTCGTGAGCCGTGTCGCGCAGGTCCAACTGCAGCTCCGGGACGTTGAGAAAATACGGAGCAACCGTCTGTTCCGTTTTGTCTGCGGGATTGACGAAGTCCTGCGACCACTGCGCGCTCGCTTCCGCCCACCAACGGTAGTTCGGGTCCGTGATGCAGCCGGACAACGTGTACGCGTACTGAAATGCATGGAAGAGCTCGTGAGCAACCAGCGCGTCAGGGCTGGTGCGCTTGAGCAGGATGAACACCGGTCGCGGTCCACCCGTACAAGCCCTGTAGGGAATGGCCTCTGAGTTCGGCACATCGGCCAGATAGATGTCGAGCCGGCCGTTGCCGCCGTTACAGTTCTCGGCCAGATCGGTAATCGGGCGATGGCCGGTCATCAGGCCGTCCAGCTTCGGCCAGATGGTCGCATCGATCGCCCCGGCCACGGCGCCGGCGCGGAGCTGGTCGGGAAGCTCGGGCCGATACCACACGCGCACGAGCCCGTTCGCGCTGTCGACCGAAGCCCACCTGTCGCTGAAGAAGTCACAGGGCGGTGGGAGTGCCAGTGCCTCGACGTCCCCTCTGGATGCGTTTGCCCAACTGGCCGTGTAGGCGGGAGGAGTGAGAAACGGTTGCAGTGCCTCCTGCGTCGCCGCCGAGAGCGTCGCGAAGCGATCGCGAGCCTCGGCCAGATAGAGGGAATCGGTCACGCTGCTGTCATCGCCGCGGTACTGGCCCGGCAAACGGCTGTCGGCGAAGAGCGAGTAGACCCGATAGAGCAGAGCGGTCTCGCTGTTGAGGCTCCCGTCCGCCTCGGCCTGATCGATGAGCGCGAAGCTCGACCGAAGCGGTCCCGGGTGCCGGACCGCGCGGCGGCGGGGCGAGCCGGTGCTCCCGCCTCGCGGCTCGAGCGCGAGGCTGCTGGCCACGAGTTGCCCGGACCCCTGAATCACTTCGACACGAAGCTCTGTGGCCCGGAGATCCAGGTCGCTGAACTCGTCACGCAGCCGGATCGTGCGTGCTTCCAGCGCACCGAGCACGATCACCCTGCCGGATCCGAGGGCGTCGCCGGAGCGGTCGGTGGGTGTGATGCGGACCACCACGTCCTCTTCGCCACCGACCTCCGCCAGCTGCACGATCGGCTCGTCCGCCGGAACGAGGGCCAGCGCGCTGCGATCGGGGCGACCAAGAACGGTCGTCTGGGAGAAGAGTGGAAGGCAGCAAGCAAGGACGGCCAAGGCGGAAAGCACGACCAGACGTTTCGACATGAGCTCAGCTTTCTCGCCGTCTTCAGAGAGGTCGCGCGGCGTGCGGGTCAGAGGGATTATACTGAAGTTCCCCACCAGAAATCGCTAGAGAGCCCAGTGTTTCCAAAGAGATAGGATTTGTGTGTCGTGCGTAGTGTAGCCATGTAAGTAGTTGCGATCACCGCTAAAGTATGTGCATAACGTAGTCATGCACATCGATATCGTGCCGAATCGGAACTCTCCTCCGGCTGTTCTGCTCCGTGAGTCGTTCCGGGAAGGCACCAAGGTGCGCAAACGCACGTTGGCGAATCTCTCCACGCTCTCTGCCGAACAGGTCGATGCCATTCGTAGGGCCTTGAAGGGCGAGAACTTGGTGCCGATCGCCGAGCTATTCGAGATCGTTCGCTCTCAACATCACGGCCACGTGCAGGCCGTACGAGTGGCGATGAAACAGCTTGGGTTCGAGTCGCTGATCGCTTCTCGCCCCTCTCGGGAGCGTGACCTGATCCTGGCCATGGTGATTGCGCGCATCCTCGTTCTCACCGGTAGGAGTAAGACAGGAGGGCGGCGATGCGTATCACATCGAAAGGACAGGTGACGATTCCGCACGAGGTCCGGGAGAGATTCGGTCTCCTGCCCAATACGGAAGTCGAGTTCGTGACGAAGAGAAACTCAGTGCAGA
>JANMSA010000166.1:0-2077 GCA_031388865.1 Acidobacteriota bacterium
TTATTGAACGCCGGCCTGCCGCTCACCGAAGCACTCGACAGCCTGGCGGAGAAAGAGCGCAACGCCAATGTCGGCGCCATCATTGCGCAAATCAGTGCCTGCCTGCGCGAGGGCCAGCCGCTGTCGGCCGCCCTGCAGCGCCACCCCGGTGCGTTCCCGCCGCTCTATGTGGCAACGGTACGGGCCAGCGAAAGAACCGGCGACCTGCCGGAAGCATTGGCGCGTTACGTGGGCTACCAGACCCGGCTGGATCTGGTCCGCAACAAGATCGTCAGTGCCTCAATCTACCCGGTGCTGCTCGTGGGGGTCGGCGGTCTGGTGTGCCTGTTCCTGATGTTTTACGTGGTACCGCGCTTCAGCCGGATTTACGAGGACTTGGGCAATAATCTGCCGCTGTTCTCGGTGTGGCTGCTGCGCTGGGGGCAGTTCCTCGAAGCCTATAGAACGCAAGTTATTGTTTTTATTGTATTTTTTATTGCCTCCCTGATCTATGCCCTGCGCCTGCCGCGGGTCAGGCATTGGATCAGCAACCAGCTCTGGCAGATACCCGCCGTTGGCGAGCGCATGCGTGTGTATCACCTCGCCCGTTTCTACCGCATGGTCGGTATGCTGCTGCGCGGCGGTATCCCGGTCGTGCCCGCCCTCAACATGGCGGCGGAACTGCTGCACCCGGTGTTGCGCGGGCCGTTGGCTGCTGCCTCGCTGCGCATCAGCGAAGGGCAGCCGATCTCCCGGGCGCTCGATCAGCAGGGCCTGACGACGTCCGTCGCCATCCGTATGCTGGCCATCGGTGAGCGCTCCGGCCAGATGGGCGACATGATGGAGCGCATTGCCGTGTTCCACGACGACGAAGTGGCGCGCTGGGTGGACTGGTTCACGCGCCTGTTTGAGCCCATCCTGATGGCGTTCATCGGGCTGGTGATCGGTGGCATTGTGGTATTGATGTATCTTCCCATTTTTGAGCTTGCAGGAAGCATTCAATGAACGTCGTGGACGCCGCCGACTTGGTTGCCGACTTAGCTGCCGCCGAGCCTTTATCGGGTACCGATCTGCGTGCGGCGCAGGCGGATGCGCAGGCCACCCGGCGCAGCCTGATCGAGGTTCTCGAGGATAAGCTCAACCTGGGCCCTGCTCCGCTGATGGCCAGACTCGCAGCGACGCTGCATTACCCCGTCCTCGGCATGCAAGACCTGAACAACTGTTCGCCGGCATTCGATCTCATCCCTTATGCCGAGGCCGTCCGGCGTAACTGCGCCGGGCTGCGCGATAACACCGCGCAACTGGTGTTGGCGTGCGGCGATCCGTTCAACCCCGACCTGCAGGCTTGGGCCGGCGAGCGGGTGCATCAGCCCTTTACCTGGGCGCTCGCCCACCCCGCGGATCTCGCGGCTTACCTCACCGGCCACGCGGAGTCACTGGTCGCACTCGACAGCCTGCACAGCGCCGCATCATCCGCCATGCTCCCGGCGGCGGGTGCGGAAGATCTGTCCCTGCGCTCGATCAGCGAAGACACCAGTGAAACCGTGCGCCTGGTCCGCTCGACGCTGCGCGACGCGCTCAAGGTCGGCGCCAGCGACATTCATTTCGAAACACTGGCCACCGGTCTGGTGATCAAGTTTCGGATTGACGGCACGCTGACGCAGGTCAAAGCCATTGATAACGCCGCATTTGCCGAACAGGCGATTTCACGCGTGAAGATTCTGTCCGAGCTCGATATCGCCGAGCGCCGCATTCCGCAGGACGGTCGATTTAAGGCATCCGACCGCGGACGCGAGATTGATTTTCGGGTCTCGATCATGCCGAGCATTTTTGGCGAGGATGCCGTCATCCGCGTGCTCGACAAGCAGGCGCTGATCGACCGGGTGCAGAAGCTGACGCTCGACAACCTCGGCTTTGACGCCGGCACCCGGAAACTGATCCGCAAACTGGCAAACGAGCCGTACGGCATGCTGCTCGTGACGGGCCCCACGGGCAGCGGAAAAACGACGACACTCTATGCCGCAATTTCAGAAATCAACCACGGCCAAGACAAGATCATCACCATCGAGGATCCGGTCGAGTACCAACTGCCGGGGGT